>CALZPS010000206.1 GCA_945827765.1 uncultured Lachnospiraceae bacterium
CACAAGGAGTATCGTCGGCAGCGTCAGATGTGTATAAGAGACAGTTTTTGAACTGAGCACTCAAGTATTCTTCTGACACGAACAGCTTTCTGGCGATTTCTTCCAACGTCACCCCCTGATCGTAGTATTTTGCAATCATCTCCTGTGCTTTCTGCACCATTGCGCTGACATTCTGCCCTCCACTTTGGGTACTGTCATTCGAGACCTCCATCTGCATAGTAGAAAAAAAAGCGTGCATATTTTCCTCAATTTCTGCCCATGTCACTGCAGCGGAGATTCCTTGTAAAATGTGCTGGAACTCCGGCAGCATTTCCCGATTTCGAGAACCTGATGCCTGAACAAGTGCCCAGTTAAATCGAATCAGACATTTTTTCAGTTCGGACGGTTCACGCGGCGCCTGCATACAATAATCATATAATTGTTCATAACAACGAACGATTTTTTGTGTATTACCGCAGCGAACTGCAATAGTAGCGTCATCTTCCATTCCCAGAGGATATTTTAAAGGTATCCGCGCAAGTTTATCGATTTCTTCCCGGCAGATTAATGTCTTCTCGTCAAACAGAAGCCCCCACTGCATATCCGATTTAAATTCCGGCAGTATCTTTCCGATATCAGAAATCTTCTCTACTTCTCTCCAACCCCCCAAGACCGGACTACCCAGGCTGTCCACTATCATAGTCATGATAGAATGCTGAAAATATTTCAGCATTGATTCTGGTTCCTGCTGCCGGAAAATAATCATCAATATCATATTCCAATGCTCCAGCTCCTGTATGTACGCTTCGAACCGCACGGTATGCGCAGCCACGCTCTCCAACAGCCTGCGCGCCTGCGCTTTGCGCTCCTCATAGGTTTTCCCCAGCCAAAGCATAAAAATCTGCGCAGGTTCATCAATCGTAAATCCATATTTTTCCTTCATCATGGCATGAAAATCTGCATCCGGACTAATCTGCCTGTTCATAACCCCCAGAAAAATATTATTCAGCGAAAAAACTTTCTCCGCCTGTTGTTCTTTGCGGCACATTTCTTCCACCTGCTGCAAAGCGTTCCTTAAATCTGCCAGGTTTATCGGTTTCAGCAGATAATTGGCGATACCCAGTCGGATTGCCTGCTGTGCATAGCTGAAATCCGAATATGCAGACAGCACGATTACTTTACACTGCGCTTGTTCCTGCCGAAGTTTTTTCATCATAGTCAGCCCATCCATTTTGGGCATACGGATATCCATGATGACCAAATCCGGCTCCGTCCTGCAAATCAACTCGTATCCGGACTCCCCGTCTGCCGCCGTTCCCACCAACTCATATTCAGGACTGATCTTTCCCAGAATCCGGGCAATCCCCTCCCTGATTGGTGCCTCATCTTCCACTATTACGATTCTCATATGGTGTCCTCTCCGTCACCGTTTGAGCCATACCGTATGTCTCCCGCAGACGCAAACTGTAACTCTTCTCCAACCGGTATAAATAAATGTGCTCTCGTATATTCTCCCTGCACACTCTCAAAAAATACCTTCGCCTCTTCTCCGTAATACAACTTCAAACGTTTTCTCACATTTGAAACGCCGAAGTGTCCTTTGTACTCCTGTAATTCGTCATTCAGCTGTTCCAGTGTTTCCGGTGACATGCCAAGTCCGTTATCCTCAATCATGATATGTAACTGAGCGCCTGCCAGCTTGGCAGTAATAAGCAGTTCACATTCTCCTTCTTTCTCTGTAAATCCATATTTGATAGCATTTTCCACAAATGGCTGCAGCAAAAGTTTGTGGATATTACACCCCATCACATCCTCCGAGACAATAATCTCCAGATTCGGGATTTTACCCAATTTTAAGCTCTGCAGCATCATATACCGCTCCAGCCATGCCAGCTCCCTGCTTAGTGTTGTCACTCCGGCCGCATTTTTTACGATATACCGCAAAATATCCGCCAAAGCCACAATCATCTCACTGATTTCATACTGCTCTTTCTCAATTGCTTTCCAGTTGATTGTATCCAGCGTATTATACAAAAAATGCGGGTCAATCTGAGCCTCCAATGCCGACAACTCCGCATTGCGCTGTTCCATGGACGTACGCCGGTTCTCTTGTATCAGATGTTCAATATTGCTGACCATGCTATTAAAGCCGTCCCCGATTCTCACAAGTTCCATCGGTACATCTTTGGGAATTTGTAAACGTGCGGAAAAATCTCCATTTTCAACTTTACTTATCGCCTTTTCAAGCACAGTCACCATTTGCATCGACGGTTCCGTAATGACAAAATTGAGCGTAACAATCAGAAAGGCGGTTGCAACCGCAATGAACAGCAATGTGATAAGCTGCATGAATGACACTTCGTAATATGTTGCCATCGGCAGCTCCACACAGATGGTCATCCGGCTTTCCTCATGGGGAACCGTGGTATATCGGTTGTTCCGTCCTTTCTTCACCTCATCAAAAGCAGTCCCCACCAGTTTTTCATCCTTTGCACAGACAATGATATCTCCATTCAACAGATAGACGGAAGTACCTTCATCCGACTGTAGCATATCACAGACAAATGTTTCGCTGAGGCTAAGCACGACCGTCCCGAGAGATTCCCCGCTGCCGGAATAATCTTTCAGATTTCGGGCAATCTGAAATAAATGTATGCTTTTTTTCTCCGAAACCAACTCAACGTCCAGACCCCTGCATATCGTTTCCTCCTGCCCCACCTGTGGTATTTCAAATCGATCCGCCCATTCGCTTTGCTCATAGGAATGAGTTCGATTATCATAAAAATAAACCGGGCCGCCTTCTGTCTGTAATGTAATTCCCTCAATCCCTTCACCCCGGTTACAAATGCCACTTAGTTCATACCACAGTTCTGCCTGTTCATCCGAAGAAATCTCCTCGCCCAGTTTGCATTTCCGGACAATTTCCATCATTTCCGTATCCATACAAAAATCCTGCAGAACTGTATCATACTTATCAAGCAACATACCAAAACATTGAACGGCATTATAACCCGCCGCTGTCAGACGCTCCTCCATCCTCTCATTGATTCTGTTCTGAAGAATAATCTGAGAAACCACCGCGAACAAAAGCACCGGTATCACTGCCGCTATCAGGAACCCCAAAAACATTCGTGTTCGTAATTTCCAGTTTTTCCTCATCTGTACTCCCCTCATATCCCAGACCAATCACCACGTACTACTTTGTGCTTATTTCGTGACATACTCTCGCTACTTAAGCCCTAAGGCTTTAAAACAGGAGCTTCTTACTCAATAGCCCGACAGGCGGATTTGCAAAAAAGTTCTTATAAGCCTTCTCTAAATGCAGCTGCACATTCGCAAGTACAAGGAAATCTCCTTCTTTCAACCACGGATACTTCTTATAGGCTGCCGGAGTCGTCTTCTTCATCTTCTTCGTTGCCTTATACCCCTTTATTTTTTCATCCAACATGATATTATAAATGAAACGGCAGCATCCAGGCACCTACCTTCTACTAATTGAAAGGCAATTCGTCATCCTCGTCAAAATCAGGATTCAGGAAATATTCCTCCACGTACTCATCATACTTCTGAATTGCCTTATCTACCTCTTCTTTCTCCTTTTCCTTTCCCATTGCTCCATATAATTTTGAAGCCGCAATAAACATGATTTCATTTTCATCAAAGCACCTTGATTTATCCATAACAAATCTGTCTACCAGTGTTTCAGCCTGTCTCTTATACACATCTGACGCTGCCGACGATACTCCTTGTG
>CALZPS010000207.1 GCA_945827765.1 uncultured Lachnospiraceae bacterium
GATCTAGTACGGTCTCGTGGGCTCGGAGATGTGTATAAGAGACAGCCATAACCGAGTCCGTCGGCAATACCTGCTGCCAGCGCAATGACATTTTTCAGTGCTCCGCCAATCTCGATTCCCAATACATCCGGGCTTGTATATACCCGAAACACTTTGCTGGTAAACATTTCCTGCAGATACTCTGCTGTCCGTCTCTTTTTTGCCCCGACAACACAGGTGGTCGGCAATTTTCTTCCCACCTCCTCGGCATGACTGGGACCGGAAAGAACCGCCACATCCGCCTGCGGGATTTCTTCTTCAATCTGCTGCGACAATGTCATCAGTGTACTTTCTTCGATACCCTTTGCCACATCGACGATAATCTGTCCCTCACTTACAAAAGGAGCCATCTTCCTCGCTGTCGAACGCGTAAATACCGACGGCACCGCCAGTACCAAAAAATCTTTTCCCCGGACAGTCTCTTCCAGATTTCCCGTAACTCTCATATCTTCCGACAGTTTTACTCCGGGAAGTTTTTTCAAATGTTCCCGCTCTTTTGTAAGCATCTCAACTTCCTGAGCATCAATCGACCAGATAGTCACCTGATGTCCGTTATCGTGAAGCAACACGGAAAGAGCCGTCCCCCAACTTCCTGCTCCGATTACACCTACATTAGCCATAGTTATCCTCCCCGGCAGTTATTCTGCCTTTTTCACACCGAACCGATTTTCCTTACCCGCAAGCAGGCGTTTGATATTATCCTTGTGACGCACCCACGCCAGAATCATAATCAATCCGGCCAGAATATATAATTCCACCTCATAACGCAGTTCCATACCAAATCCGCCCCTGCAGCCATAAAAAACAACTTCCATAAAATAGATTGCTGCTGCCAATATAGAACCGAGTGATACATAACGGGTAAAAATCACCACGATCAAAAAAGAAATCAGCGGAATCGGCACCAGACATGGGGCTGTCATCAAAACGAGAGCGCCCAGAACAGCCATACCTTTCCCGCCTTTAAACTTCAAATAAAACGGAAAATTGTGCCCCAATGTCACACCCATACCAGTATACACCACAAGAAGAGGCAGACAATCGCTCTCCCGGAAAACAAAACGCATCAGCAAAACTGCCAGAATACATTTCAGTACATCCCCGAAAAATGTGACCGCTCCGGCTTTCCAGCCCAATACCCGCACAGCATTCGTCGAGCCTGCATTGCCGCTGCCCTTCTTGCGGATATCTACATGCATAACGCGTCCCACGATATAACCTGTCTGGAACATCCCAAACACATAGCCGACCGCCAGACAGATCGCGCGTTGAAAAATCAAAGCCTCCATTATTCTTTCTCCTTCCTTTCCCTGATAAAGAATTTCAGCGAAGTTCCCCGGAAACCAAACGCCTCGCGGATTTTATTTTCCAGATATCTTGTATAGGAAAAATGCATCAGTTCTTTGTCGTTTACAAAAATCACAAACGTCGGCGGTTTCACCGCCACCTGTGTAATATAATACAATTTGAGACGCTTGCCTTTATCTGACGGCGGCTGCTGCATCGCTACCGCCTCAGTCATGATTTCATTCAACACGCCTGTGGCAATCCGCAATGTCTGATTCTCAATCACCATGTCAATCATATCGAACAGTTTCACCAGACGCTGCCCGGTCTTCGCCGACACATACATAATCTCTGCATATGGCATAAAGGAAAGAATCTGACGTACCTTTTTGTCATATTCGCGCATTGTATGGTCATCTTTCTCGATGGCATCCCACTTATTCACCACGATAATGATGCCTTTGCCACGCTCATGCGCGATACCCGCAATCTTTGCATCCTGCTCAGTCACACCCTCTGCGGCATCAATGACCATCAAAACGACATCTGCGCGCTCAACTGCCGTCACCGTGCGGATAATACTGTAACGTTCCAGTTCTTCTTTAATTTTGTTTTTACGCCTGAGTCCTGCGGTGTCAATAAACACATACTCTCTGCCGTCGTGTACAACGCTGGTGTCGATAGCATCCCTGGTTGTTCCGGCAATGTCAGAAACGATCACCCGCTCTTCCCCCACCAGCTTGTTGATGATAGACGATTTGCCGACGTTCGGTTTGCCGACGATTGCTACCCGCGGACGCTCATCCTCTTCCTGCTGAGCGTTTCCTTCCGGGAACTGCGCAGTCACCACATCCAGAAGTTCTCCCAAACCCAGACGCGATGCAGCAGATATCGGAATCGGATCTCCGATTCCGAGATTGTAAAACTCATATACATCGGGCATGAATTTATCAAAATTATCCACTTTATTGACCGTCAGGATAACCGGCTTTCCGGAACGGCGCAGCATATCCGCCACCTTCGAATCTGCATCCACCAGTCCCTGCCTTACATCAGTGATGAACACAATAACATCCGCTGTATCTATCGCTATCTGCGCCTGTTCACGCATCTGCGAGAGAATCACATCACGGCTGTCCGGTTCAATACCGCCGGTATCAATCAGTGTAAATTCTTTATCAAGCCATGTCACTTCCGCATATATACGGTCGCGGGTCACACCCGGCGTGTCCTTGACAATCGAAATCATCTCGCCTGCCAACACGTTGAACAGAGTGGATTTCCCCACATTCGGGCGCCCCACAATCGCTACTACTGGTTTACTCATGTATCGTTACCTCTCTCTGAATCTATTCGCTCTTGTTTCACAGACCAAGAATTGCCTCCAGCAAATCCCGTCCGCTTGATTTTACAATATTAATCGGCACTTGTAAAGTTTTCTCCACCTCACAGACAGTAAAATCATCTAAAAAAATGTCCTCGTCCGCTTTCAGCATATTGCAGGGAAGCAAAAGACGTTCTCCCAAATCCATTTCTGAGAGCTGATTCATGATATCACCTGCCGTAATCAATCCCGATACGGTAATCAGCTCCCCAAAAAAATCATTGCGGATCGGATACACATACACCTTCGTCTGCGGATATTTGTCATGCATCTCTTCCACCAGACGCTGTATATATGGAAAAGCAAGCAATCCCGTCGCCAGAGAAAGATGTCTCTCAAGCGTATCCCCCGGCATTTCCGCAAGTGCCTCCCGAAACTCGTCATACAGCAGGCGCAGCATCCCTACACCATTTTCCAACTGAAGATATCCGTCATAATTTTCTTCCTCCGGTAGTTCTTCTTCCGCCAGAATATACCATTCATCACTGGCATGAATAAAATGCAGTCCATACTGCGGATAAATCTTTTCCTGCCACGAATGAATCATACGCAGAACGTCTCTGGCATCTTCTTTTGTGAAAGGCTCCAGTTTCTGCAGTCCCTCCCGGTATTTGCTAAGTCCCACCGGCACTACGGACACACTGCGCAGGTATGGAAGATATTTCGTCAGTTCCTGAATACTGTATTCGAGTTCTGCGCCGTCGTTAAATCCTTTGCAGAGCACAATCTGCCCATTCATCTCAATGCCTGCCTCATATAATATATCTACCTTTTTTAATGCCTCTCCTGCAAAGCGGTTGTTCAGCATCCGGCAGCGCAGCAGGGGATTCATAGTCTGAAAGGAAATATTAATCGGCTCCAAATGATATTTCACGATTCTCTGCATATCATGGTCACTCATATTAGTCAGTGTCACATAATTGCCCTGTAAAAAAGACAGGCGTGAATCATCATCTTTAAAGTACAGTGTCTGTCTCTTATACACATCTCCGAGCCCACGAGACCGTACTAGATCT
>CALZPS010000208.1 GCA_945827765.1 uncultured Lachnospiraceae bacterium
GTCCACGCCATAACGCTTTGCCAGAGCATCCGTCAGCTCTTCTGCTGCCGGATCCGGATACAGACGCAGACGATCCGTATCCATCCGGTGCAAAGCCTCCTCCACCTGTGGGGCAGGAGGATATGGATTCTCATTGGTGTTTAATTTCACAACTTTATTCTGCGGCTGCTCGCCGGGAACATACGGTTCGACCTGACGAATGTGCTCCATCATCTCTGCACGTAACTGCATGGTTCTTCTCCTTGTATCTTCCTATTTATACTCTTCTGCCAAAAGAGCAAATTTCGGCAGTGCATTCACGATTGTCTCATAAGCGACGCAGTATGCAATCCGTACATACCCCGGACAGCCAAAAGAACTTCCCGGTACAACTAAAATATTGTACTTCTTTGCCGCCTGCACAAATGCCTTCTCATCCTCTACCGGAGATTTCACGAACAGATAAAATGCCCCTTCCGGCTTGATGCATGTGTAGCCGCTCTCCTTCAGTCCTTGATACAGCGTCTCACGGTTTCTGTTGTAATATGAAATGTCTGTCTTTTCATTCAGACAAGCTTTGACGATTTTCTGCTGAAGCGTCGGCGCGTTCACAAATCCCAGTATTCTGTTGGCCACATTCGCCGCTGCAATCAAATTCTCACTGTCCGCCGCCTCATCCGGAATAACCAGATAGCCGATTCTCTCTCCCGGCAAAGACAATGATTTGCTATAAGAATAACCGACTATCGTATTGGCATAATATTTTGTAAGATATGGGACTTCCACCCCGTCATATGCCAGCTCACGATATGGCTCGTCGGAAATCAGGTAAATATCTGTCTGATATTCTTTCTGTTTTTTCTCCAGAATTGCAGCTATCTTAAGAATCGTCTCTTCCGAATATACCACACCTGTCGGATTGTTCGGTGTATTTACAATGACTGCCCTTGTCTTAGGGGTTATTTTTTCCTCAAACTCATCCAGTTTCGGCTGAAAATCCACCGTGTTCGGCGATACGGCAATCAATACACCGTCATAATTATTGACATAACTTCTATATTCCCCAAAATACGGAGCAAATGTGATGACCTCATCCCCCGGATTTAACAAAGCTTTCAAAATGACGTTCAGCCCTCCGGCTGCCCCCACTGTCATCGTAATATTATGGGCTGAAAATGCAGTGCCAAACCGATCATTCAAAGAGTCAGCTACTGCCTGGCGCACATCCTCATACCCCGCGTTGCTGTTCGTATATCCGTGCAGCGCAACAGGGTCTTCTTCCTCCAGAATATCCAGAATTGCCTTTTTCACAGCATCCGGCGCAGGGACATTGGGGTTCCCCAGACTAAAATCATAGACATTCTCTGCTCCGTAAAGCTTTGCCAGACGGTTTCCCTCTTCGAACATTGCCCTGATTGCCGAACTGTTGGCTACCATATTTTCCATTTTCTTTGATATCACTGTGTTATCTTCCTTTCCATTCTATTATTCTTTTGTATGTTCTTCCATTCTATGACAGCTCTTCTGCATACTGCCCACAAGTGAGCTGCAGCATCCTATGATTGTGCCCTGGACTCTCCGGCGCGGGTGACTACTCCCTTATTCACCAAGAATACCGGCCGGTAAGACAATTTAGCCTGCCTAAGCCCGTCCAATCCCATATCTTCCTCGCGGTTGATATAAGAATAGCCTGTACACTCATGCTGTACAAACTGTTGATTAATCATTGGATATGCTCCGTCAATTGCAGAAAATGCTTTCTCAATATGCACGACAAACGTGTCTGCTCCAACCGGTTCTCCGATACAGAATGCCACGACTTGTCCATCCACCCGCAGCACGCCACCGGTCAGCTCCAATTCTTTATATAGCCGCAGTGCATTCATTGTCACACACATTTCCGTATTCTTCTCCGGATCATCGTCACATCCATTCTGATTACGCCAACTCAGTGCCATTTGAAAACAATCTTCCAGATTCTCGTCATTTAGCGTCTCATAGCTCCAGTTTTCGTATGTCTGTTTAAACCGATTGATATGATTACGTTTTCCATGAAGTTTCTTGCCTGACAATGTAGCCAGTTTCTCCGATTCATAAACATAATCCGCCGCATCTCTGTCATACTCAATATGAAACTGCCCCGGCCACCATGTTTCCAAAAGAGCAAATTGCTCTTCCGTCACGCAGTACATTCGAAATGAGCTGTCGTGTATTTCACAGTACTGCATCAGCCACTCCAACGCCCGACGCACATCAGCCTCTTCTCCTATCGGGAAAGAAAAAGCGATTCCCTGACTGACTTCATTCTTAAATACGATCGTGTCCTCAATGACCGCATAGCGGGACTGGTAATACTTTGCCCACAAATAGACATTGGCAAATGTATTCTCACAGCTCCTCCCGGTATCCTTTCGATAATAACGCTGTATCTGCTCCTTGTCCTCCAGCTCCGGATAACGGAACTCTATGTTTTCCAACTCTCCTGTCTCTTCCATCTCTGTCAAACCACTCTTTCCAATCTAAACGTATTTCTCTATTTTGTACAGGATATTATCTTTACATCTCATTCTCTAATCTTCAACCCGATCTGAAAGATACCCTATCTTTCCTGGTTATCCTGCATCTTAGCGAGCTTAGCACTTTGGTCAGCGGCAATCAGGCTGTCGATAATTTCATCCAAATCTCCGTTCAAAACCGTATCCAGTTTGTGAAGGGTCAGTTTTATACGATGATCCGTCACGCGCCCCTGCGGGAAATTGTAGGTGCGGATTTTTTCGGAACGGTCACCGGT
The DNA here is from genome assembly GCA_945827765.1 of uncultured Lachnospiraceae bacterium. Classification (GTDB taxonomy): domain Bacteria; phylum Bacillota; class Clostridia; order Lachnospirales; family Lachnospiraceae; genus Schaedlerella. Next base: position 2,771 of record CALZPS010000208.1, read on the forward strand.
TCCCACCTGACTTTTGCGCGCCTCTGCCTCCGCGTCATGCTGCTTGGCCAGTTCCATCTCATACAGTCTGGCGCGCAGTACTTTCAGCGCCTTGTCCTTATTCTTCAACTGCGATTTCTCGTCCTGACAAGAAATCACGATTCCGGTTGGAATATGGGTCAGGCGCACCGCGGAGTCTGTCGTGTTGACACACTGTCCGCCATTTCCCGATGCCCTGAACACATCAAACTTGCAATCGTTCATATCCAGTTCCACATCGACCTCTTCCGCCTCCGGCATAATCGCCACCGTGATCGTTGATGTATGGATTCGTCCGCCGCTCTCTGTCTCGGGTACACGCTGTACACGATGTACCCCGCTCTCATACTTCAGACGGGAATATGCCCCCTGTCCGGTAATCATGCATACGCACTCCTTAAATCCACCGATTCCATTTTCATTTACAGAAATCATTTCCACTTTCCACCGGCGGCTCTCTGCATAATGAGTATACATACGATATATTTCCGCGGCGAACAAAGCTGCCTCATCCCCGCCTGCCCCGGCACGGATTTCTAAAATGACATTTTTATCGTCATTCGGGTCCTTCGGCAGCAGGAGAATCTTCAATTCCCGTTCCAGCACTTCTATCTGAGCTTTCGATTCACTGATCTCTTCTTTTGCCAGATCCCGCATCTCCTCGTCGGATTCTTCTTCCAAAAGCATCAGACTGTCCTCAATATTTTGTTTGCACTGCTTATATTTCTTGTATGTTTCCACGATTGGAGCCAAATCGCTTTGCTCCTTCATCAATTTTCGAAAACGCTGTGCATCGTTTGCCACATCCGGCTCCTGAAGCTCTCCCATTACTTCCTCATAACGGATTAGTAAATCCTCCAGTCTGTCAAACATCACACTCTATCCTTTCTATCTTACAATGTCACCCAATTTACGCACATCTATC
>CALZPS010000209.1 GCA_945827765.1 uncultured Lachnospiraceae bacterium
TGACAAATACGAATACAGGTCTTATCCTTATACTCTCTGTCATGTTGTTCATGATACCAGCGGTAAAAATCCTCTACATTCTGAACCCCCGGAAGATTCAGCATGGCAATCAGCTCATCCCCAACCTTCATCACGTTCTTATGTACTGCATTCTCTATCTTAAGAGTAAGTTCCGTACCCCTGATAGAACAAGTGAATATTTCTCCCGTTCTCCTTCCGAGAACCGCCGTTTCCGCCTCCTCAGCTCCGGGAAGTCCACGCCCGGGATACAAAAGTATCACACGTCCTTTCCAATTTTCAGAGGAAGACTCCGTACAGATACAACGTACGCTATCCCCTTCCCTGACTTCCTCTACTTCTTTTTCACCGGAATAATCTTTGGCAAGTCTTTCCAGTTCCTCCTCAATCACACTGTCCGGGTAACGCCAGAGTCCCAGTTCCTCCGGCACTTCCAACTGTGTATAATCATAACAATTTATCATTTTTGATTTCATGGTAATATCCCTCCAATCCTATATTTTCTGATGCCTATTTTGCAATTTCGGTTCCTGCTTTCGCAAACGTACGGTAGTATTCATTCGTTTCAAGTAATTCCTTCGGTGTTCCGACGGCCTGTATCTCGCCATCACACAATACAATCACCTGGTCTGCGAAAATTGTCGCAGAATAATTGTGCGCAATCAGAATCGTCGTTCTGCCTTCCATCAGATTATTAAGAGCCTCTGTCACCTGCTGCTCACTCTTCACATCCAGATTGCTTGTTGCCTCGTCGAGCAGCAAATAATCCGGATTACGCATCATAGCTCTCGCAATGGCAATACATTGCTGCTGACCGCCTGAGAAATTCGAACCCCCCGGCCCGACTTGCGCATCGAACTGCCCCGGCGTATTCATAACAAAATCATAGATATTTGCCATCTTTGCAACATGGATCAGCTCTTCTTCTGTTACTTTGCGCTCCACACCATACATGATATTCTCCCGAATCGTACCGGACAGCAATGGTTTCTCCTGTGCTACAATTGCAAAACTCTTACGCCATGAGGAAAGTCTGAACTCCGTAATATCCTTATCTCCAAAATAGATTTTTCCTGCTGTCGGATTATACATACGCTCCAGCAGTTTGAACAAGGTACTCTTTCCTGATCCATTGGTTCCGACAATCGCAGTAATCTTCCCCTTCGGAATCGAACAGTTCAGGTTACTCAGTACCTTTGCAGTCTGATAAGAAAAATCTACGTGATCAAGGATAATATCTGCATCTGCGACATCCATCTCACATCCATCTTCCGGCTCATGCGCTATCTCCAGTATCTTACCAATTTTCTGCACGATACCTGCATTCTGTGAAAACACACCAAAGCTCGTACATAATGTCGCCATACGCGCAGTTGCCATAGAACATAATGTGTAAAACCCTATCAGTTTTCCGGTTGTAATTTCTCCGGCTGCAAGCATACGACTCCCGAGTACAAAAGCGATGACTATCGTAAGACATCCGATAACCTCCAGACCTCCAAGCTGAATCATAGAGGTATAACTAAGGAGGATATCCGCTTTACACTGTTTTCGGAACAAATGATCGGCCTTTTCTCCCTCCTCTTTTTCCATGCAGAAAGACTTGACAAGGCGCAGCCCTCTTACATGTTCCGCCAGATACCCCATGGTGGCAGCCAAACGCGTTCTTGCTGCCCCGCCGGTCTTGAAAGTAGCCTTACTATAAAACACGGTAACGAATGCAAACACCGGTATAATCAGCAAACTCGCAAGAGCCATCTGAAACTGAAACGAGAATAGTTTCTGATATGCTACAATTCCGGCATAAACCGCTGTAAACATCTGAATTATCACCTGAAAATAATTTCCCGCACTGTCCGCATCTGTCGTGATACGGGTCACAAGTTCATTCGCATTATCTGTATCATAATAACTGGTCGGAAGATGCATCATCTTATTCCATACCTGCAGACGCACCGCAAGATTAATCTTTTGCAGTACCAGGCCAGAGATATATGTAAATGCGATCGTAATCACTCCGGCAATCAACTGGAATTCAATATATCGTATCAATTGGTCTGTATTGATGGATTTTTGTGTCCCATCAATAATTGATGCTGTAATTGTGATGGCCTCCACTTCTACATGAGACTGAATCATGGAGAGGGCAACCACAAGGAACAGAAGAAACCACGGCAGTTTCATACCTTTGAATATCTTTGTATAACCTTTTATCTGTCTAATCATTGTACTGCCCCCTTTTCTGCCTGACAGACAGCAATCAGATTCATGAACGCCTCACATTTCCCATATAATTCCTTATAATTTCCACAGCCTGCTAATGCTCCCTTATGTAGCACCACAATCTGATCTACCCGTTCCAACATGGAAAGGTCATGTGTTACAATAATCTTTGTCTTATCCGGGAACAATTCAAATACTGCATCCTGTACCATTTTCGCTGCTGCTGCGTCCAATGCAGCGGTAGGTTCATCAAAGAGCAAAATATCTGCATCCCGCAAAAATTCTCTTGTGAGCACAAGTTTCTGTCTCTGTCCGCCGGACATGGATGTTCCTCCCGGTGCAACCTGCGTATCAAGCCCATCGTCCCATTTTCTCAGTACTTCCGCAAATCCTGACTTCTCTGCTGCCTCCAATATTTCCTCATCAGACACTTTCCGGTGAATTCCATAAGTGAGCGCCTCTCTTGCCGTCCCGCTGAAGATATCTGCACCTTGCTGCACATATCCAATATTCCCGCGAAGTTCTTCTCTTGACAGATCCGATACAGGCACTCCGCCTAATGTCACCTTTCCTTCACACGGCTCATAGAAATGCTCAAGCAAACTAATAGAAGTCGTCTTACCACTGCCGCACAGACCGATAATGGCGGTGGAACTGCCTTTTGGAACACAAAAAGAGACATTCTCAAGTGCCTTCTTATCTCCATAAGAAAACGAGACATTCTCAAATACAATATCTGTTCCTTCCGGTTTCTCCGTATTTTTCGCTGTATCCTCCTCTTCCGGTGCCATCAAAAGACGCGCTGTCCTCGCAAGAGTACCCTGAATCATCTTAAGACTTGTCCAATATCCAATAAGGTTATCAAAAGAGGTAGAAAGCGTTCCCGAAAACATATAAAACGCCACCCACTGTTGAATCGTTATATCGCCGCGTTTTAAAAGAACTACTCCAAATATCATAACAACCATAACTTGTGCCATCCCAATCAGTGTGCTCAGCGCTGTTACGACGCACTGTAGTTTATTGACCTTCATATTAGCATCAAATAATCCATATGCCGCATGTTCACCGTTCTTTAGTTCTTTTTCTTCATTCGTGTATGTTTTAATTAAGGTTAGATTTCGAACACGTTCTGCCAGATATGAGGTCAGATTCCCTATTTCACTAAACACGCCAAATTGAGTCTTGTACTGCCAACGTCCAACAAAGACCGTGTAAATAATCTTAACCGGGAAAAGCACAAATACAGAAACCATAAGCCATACATTATACGAAGATATCGTCTTCAAGGCTGATACCGCATAATAAATAGTGGGAAGGAACCCTATCAGAAATTGTACAAGAAGTTCCGTCGCGGTCGTAATATCATTGGTAATCGTACTCATCAAATCAGACGGATCATTACTGTCATAATAGTCCATCCGGATATGCAGCATCTTATCCACACGGTAATGTTTGATCGTCCCTGCCTC
>CALZPS010000210.1 GCA_945827765.1 uncultured Lachnospiraceae bacterium
AAGAAGAAGCACGGCTGATGGCACAGGAGTTGTCAAAGAAACAAAACTCGCTGGACATTATCAATGAGCATCTGATCCCGGCACTGGATCAGGTGGGAAAAGGATTTGAAAACGGAACCGTGTTCCTGCCGCAGCTTTTGATGAGCGCGGAGGCGGCGAAAAGTGCATTCGCAGTGCTGAAAGAGCATATGAGCACCGGCACACAGACCGAAGAAAAAAGAGAAAAGATTGTACTTGCAACTGTCAAAGGAGATATACATGATATTGGCAAAAATATCGTAAAAGTGCTGCTGGAGAACTATAATTTTGAAGTAATTGATCTGGGAAAAGATGTTCCCGCCCAAAAGATCGTTGAAACTGCAAAAGCACAGAATATCCGTCTGGTGGGCTTGAGTGCTTTGATGACCACGACAGTCGTCAGCATGGAGGAGACTATCAAACTGCTGCGTGAAGAACTTCCGGAATGTAAGGTGATGGTCGGCGGGGCTGTTTTGAATCAGGAATATGCGGATATGATAGGTGCGGATTTTTATGGAAAAGATGCAATGCAGTCCGTGTATTATGCACAGAAATTATTGCAGGGAAAATAATAAACCGCCGGACACGGCAAGAATAATCAAATGAATAAAGGAGGATGTACAAGATGAGAGGAATCAATACGACAGTGCGCAAGATTCGCCGGGCAGTGTTTACGGAGGCTGCCAAGTTGGGGTTCAAAGCCGATGCAGAGACACTTTTGGATGACATGGAGGCCATTCCATATCAGCTTGTAACTGAAGATGGTGAGACTTATCGTGAGAGTGTGTACCGCTCCCGCGCGATTTTGAGAGAGCGGCTTCGTCTGGCCATGGGACTTTCGCTCCGCCCGGAGGACAAACCGGTTCATCTGACGGCAGGTGTGGAGGCCAGCAACATCTCCGAAAAATATTATGAACCGCCGTTGATGCAGGTGATTCCTTCCGCCTGCGATGCATGTGAGGAAAAAGGATACGAGGTCAGCAATATGTGCAGGGGATGTCTGGCACATCCATGTATGGAGGTCTGCCCAAAGGGGGCGATTTCCATGGTAAAAGGAAAATCCTACATCGATCAAAGTAAATGTATCAAATGCGGAAAATGTAAATCGGTCTGTCCATACGACGCAATTGCAAAAAAAGAGCGTCCGTGTAAGCGGGCGTGCGGAGTCGGAGCGATTATTTCCGACAAAATGGGACGTGCATATATTGATAATGCAAAATGCGTTTCCTGTGGAATGTGTATGGTGAGCTGCCCGTTCGGGGCGATTTCCGACAAATCTCAGGTTTTTCAGCTTGCGCGCGCTCTCTCCGAAGGCACCGAAATCGTGGCGGAGATTGCTCCGGCATTCGTCGGACAGTTTGGGGATAATATTACTCCTAGAAATATCAAAGCTGCATTGCAGGAACTGGGATTTTCCGAGGTTTATGAAGTGGCGCTGGGAGCAGATATCGGGGCAATTGCCGAGGCACACCATTATGTGGAAAAGGTAGTATCCGGTGAGCTGCCGTTTCTTCTGACCTCCTGCTGCCCGTCGTGGGCAATGCTGGCGAAGATTTATTTCCCGGAGATGATTGACGAAATTTCGCAGGAGCTGACACCGATGGTGGCAACCGCCCGGACCATTAAAAAGGAACATCCGAATGCAAAAGTGGTGTTTATCGGCCCATGTGCGGCAAAAAAACTGGAGGCATCCAGAAGAACTGTGCGCAGTGATGTGGATTTTGTAGTGACTTATGAGGAACTGCAGGCAATGTTTGATGCCAGAGAAATTGATTTGACGAAATATGCAGCCGAGTCTTCCTTCCATGATGCTACCGGTGCAGGAAGAGGATATGCATGCGCGGGTGGTGTGGCAGAGGCTATCGAAAAGTGTATTAATGAATACTATCCGGATGTGGAAGTCAACATCGAGCATGCGGAAGGATTGGCAGAATGCCGTAAGGTACTGGCTCTTGCCAAAGCCGGAAAGATGAACGGATGTCTGATTGAAGGAATGGGATGTCCGGGAGGATGTATCGCCGGTGCAGGAACCAATATTCCGGTGGAGAAGGCAAAGAAAGCGCTCGCAGCCCATGTGAAAAATTCCAGCAGAGCAATTCCTCCGAAAGAATTGGAAGAAATCGAATTGAAATAGTTTGAAAAAACAGGAAAGCTATGCTATGATGTGATGTGGATATCAGAGATTTGGAGGAAAAGGCAATGCAGCCATATGGAGTAAATCAATTAAGAAAAATGTTTTTAGAGTTCTTTGAGAGCAAAGGACATCTGGCGCTGAAAAGCTTTTCACTGGTGCCGCACAACGACAAGAGTCTTCTGCTGATAAATTCGGGCATGGCACCGTTAAAACCGTATTTTACAGGACAGGAGATTCCGCCGAGACGACGGGTGACGACCTGTCAGAAGTGTATCCGTACCGGTGATATTGAAAATGTAGGAAAAACCGCCCGTCACGGTACCTTTTTCGAGATGCTCGGTAATTTCTCTTTCGGAGACTATTTTAAAAACGAGGCAATCGAATGGTCATGGGAATTTCTGACGGAAGTGGTTGGTCTGGATGCGGACAGGCTGTACCCATCTGTCTATGAAGAAGATGATGAGGCGTTTGAAATCTGGAACAAAAAAATGGGAATTCCGGCAGAACGTATCTTCAAATTTGGCAAAGAAGACAACTTCTGGGAGCACGGCAGCGGTCCGTGCGGCCCATGTTCGGAAATTTATTATGACCGCGGAGAAAAATATGGATGCGGGAAACCGGGCTGTACAGTAGGCTGTGACTGCGACCGTTATATGGAAATATGGAATAATGTGTTCACACAGTTTGATAATGACGGAAACGGTCACTATACAGAACTGGAACAGAAGAATATTGATACCGGTATGGGACTGGAACGTCTGGCATCCGTTGTCCAGGATGTGGATTCTATTTTTGATGTGGATACAATCAAAGCACTGCGCGACCATGTGAGTCAGCTGTCGGAGAAGGTATACGGAAGTAATGAGAGCAACGATGTCTCTATTCGTGTCATCACCGACCATGTTCGTTCCGTTACATTCATGATTTCTGATGGTATCATGCCGTCTAATGAGGGACGAGGCTATGTGCTGAGAAGACTTCTGCGCCGTGCATGCCGTCACGGACGATTACTCGGTATAGAGGGAAGTTTCCTGCCGAAGCTTTCGCAGACTGTCATCGAAGGCTCCAAAGACGGTTATCCGGAACTGGAGGAGAAGAAAGATTTCATTCTTAAGGTAATCGCCAAAGAGGAAGAACAGTTTAACAAGACGATCGATCAGGGACTTGGCATCCTCGCTGAGATGATTGACGATATGGAGAAAAATCATGTGAAGACACTGGCGGGAGCGGATGCGTTCCGTCTGTATGACACGTATGGTTTTCCGTTGGATCTGACTCTGGAGATTTTGGAAGAGAAGGGTATGGATGCCGATGAGGAAGGATTTCGGGCAGCGATGGAAGTTCAGAGAAAGACCGCAAGAGATGCCCGTGAGGTGACCAACTATATGGGAGCAGACGTAACGGTTTATGAGTCTATTGACCCAAGCGTGACCAGCCGGTTTGTCGGATATGACAATCTTTCTTATGAGTCAGAGATTACCGTATTGACAACTGATAAGGAAGCTGTCTCTTATACACATCTCCGAGCCCACGAGACCGTACTAGATC
>CALZPS010000211.1 GCA_945827765.1 uncultured Lachnospiraceae bacterium
ATCAGATTCATTAAAATCTGTACGAAAAAGTGTCTTAATTTATGAGACCATTATAGGGGCGACGGTCAAGGTTGAACTTGTGGGTGGATTTCTCGATATTTCAATTCTCGCCCCTGCGAGAGGGGCGACTGTGGATATGGTGCTGTGCGATTTGCCGTATGGATTTCAATTCTCGCCCCTGCGAGAGGGGCGACCCATTTCTATCGGGCACTGCTGCCCACGCTCTGCGTATTTCAATTCTCGCCCCTGCGAGAGGGGCGACATGAGGCATGGCTGGATTACCTCGAAAACGGCGGATTTCAATTCTCGCCCCTGCGAGAGGGGCGACGTCGCAGCCTGAAAGGCATCAGCTGCCCAGCTGATTTCAATTCTCGCCCCTGCGAGAGGGGCGACAATGGATTGCTGAAACAAAAGACGATGTATATGGAATTTCAATTCTCGCCCCTGCGAGAGGGGCGACCGGAAGATGAGAGCCGCTAAAGCGTCACAATGTATTTCAATTCTCGCCCCTGCGAGAGGGGCGACCTTTCGCTAGATAGCAGGAAAGCAGAAGCAAAAATTTCAATTCTCGCCCCTGCGAGAGGGGCGACAATGCATTCAGAATGCCTTCCAATATATCGTAGTTAATTTCAATTCTCGCCCCTGCGAGAGGGGCGACCTGTATTTTCAATTCGCGTTTTTGCGTGTCGTAGTCATTTCAATTCTCGCCCCTGCGAGAGGGGCGACCATCTGTTCTGTCCGACTGGGCAGCATTGATGAATTTCAATTCTCGCCCCTGCGAGAGGGGCGACGGTCGAAGATCGGTCTTTCCTTTTCATCAATCCATTTCAATTCTCGCCCCTGCGAGAGGGGCGACAGCAAAAATAGCTAAAAGTCAGCTTTTATTTTTGCTGTATTTCACAAAAAAATTGTCTCTTTTAAAAAATCCATATGCGTATATGTATCAAAAACCTTTATTTTTGTGTAAATAACATATACTTTCCTGCGCCAACCTCTCCTGAAAAATATGTATGGAACCGGTCGGCGCAATATCAAAGCAGAAGTGGCCCACCTGCTTGAATGAGTGGCTCCTTTCCCATTGTATCAATTTTATGTTCATAGGAATTTCCCAAACGATAAAATCGAATAGAATCCTGCTTGGAATCAATTACATGTGCTAGTTCCGTTTTCAATATCACAAGTTGTGCAGAATCTACGAGAACCTCAAAAACAGAGTTCTGCACACGCATGCCATAACGTTCACAAAGTTTCGCAACCTTACGAAGCCGTTTTTGTCCGGCTGTCGTAGTTGTATTCACATCATATGTAATAACAAGCATCATAGACAGTCACCTCCATACAAATGGTGGATAGCAGTCTAAATCCCCTCGAAGTACTCGTGCAAACAACATTGCCTGTGTATATGGAATCAGTCCTATCACAATCTTTTCCTTTAAGAAAGGATGCTGAATTTTTTCCTGTTTTCGACTGCGCCATGCATTCAGTACTGTACGTCTGCCCCGATCATTTAGATAAACTGCATCTATGTCTGTATGAAAATCTCTTTCTGAAAGCTGCCCTTTATTGAACAGTGAAAGAACAAATCGGTCGCATAATGGAGCACGCAATTCTTCCATCAAATCCAACGCAAAAGATGGGCGTCCTGGACGTAAGGTATGCAAATATCCTGCTGCCGGATCTAGTCCTACCGTTTCCAATGCAGAACGTACATCATGCGTCAGCTGTGTATAGATAAAAGACAATACAGCATTGACTTCATTTCTCGGTGGTCTTCGGCTTCTTGTCTCAAACCGGAAGCCATTCGGACTGGATAGCATATCATCAAATCGGGCAAAATAGGCTGTAGCTGCCGCTCCTTCCAGACCACGCATGGCGTCAATATCCATATAATCCTTTAACTGCCGGGCAATTTTGCTTAGTATCTCTGCTGTCTGATAAAACTGCTTTGCAGCTTCTTCATTCTTTTGATTTCGAGCATGGCGCATCAGTACATTTTTGCTGTTACAAATTTTTCCATATAACATGTTTCGCACCAGTTCTGTAGAAAATTCACAATCACTGATACTATCATATTGTTTTTTCCGCAATAAAACATTGCCGCTGACCGGACCGCATACATTTCCATAAAATCGTCCATTGGTGTCCAAAAAAGTCATGGTAATATGATGCTGACTGCAGAATCCAATCAGAGAAGTTGACAGTGTATTCTTTCCAAAGAATACGATAGCATCCACTTGACCAACTGGAATTGCTGCTTTTTCCTGTCCCCCTATGGAAATACAAATGGTTTCATTCCGATGGAACAGATAACTATCCGGTGTCAGAATATAAAGAGTTTCCAGTAAATGCTTCATGTATCCTCCGCCTCCCGTCTCATCTGTTCACAATAGTGTTTTGCGGAACTTTGTACTTTGGGCATACAAATATCAGACAGAGAACATTTTTTACACTTTGCAGAATATTCCGCTTTGGGTATCAAATATCCATCTCGTATGCTTCGCAATATTTCGGCTGTTTTGCAAACCTTTTGTCGTAATGCTTCTGTCAATTCCACAGACAATCTGCGATGAGAGGAAGTATAAAAGATTGCTCCCTCCGGTATCGTCGTATGAAACATTTCCTCCAGACACATAGCCTGTGCACAGAGCTGTATTTCATATTCCTCTTCTGCCCGTACTTTTCCATGCTTGAACTCTACCGGATACAGCTTTACCGGAAAATCAACGGATGGGATTTGACATCCCTGTACATCAGCTGATCCTTCAATACAGTCACATTTTCCACGCAGCTGCAGAGTATCCGAATAAACCTCATATTCAAACAGCTTTATTTGTTCTCCTCTGCGTTCAATCCGCCGGTCGTGTACCCTATCATGCTCCATTCGTCCCTTTGCGGTATCCGAGCTTTCTGCCCATACCTGTTCATTCATAACCAGTGCAACTCGCCGCAGGCAATAGCCTGCGTGAGTTAACTGAGACAGCAGCAAATAATCACTATCATCCTTCATGGAACCAATCTTCCTTTTCCGGCAACTGATTCCAGCAAATTTCTTCATATGGATTTGTCTGGAATCCAATTTGTACGCCCTTTGGCACCTGATCCAGATGTACAACAGCTGTATAATCCCGATAGCTTCTCGGATATTCTACCTCTTTCTTTTTGTTTACAGAAACCAGTTCAAACAGCTTATGTGCCGGAGCACAGCCAAGCTTTGCCTGGCGAACACGCTGTTTTTCATCACTGTCTGTACCAACATGTTTAAAGAGAATTAATGGAGAAACAACAGCCATTTCTCCTTTGCTGGCCGAATGGTCATGCTCATACATATTTAAAATGGATTCAAAGAGAATCTTTAAATCTCTGTCATCAAACCCGGTCTCTCCTGCCAGATTTGCACTGATAAATCCACGAACTTCATACAATCCAAAGGGAATGATCTGCTTGCGTCCCATCGTCCGCAGTTTGTCCTCTGGTTGTTTATCCTCCCATTCCTGATATTCTTCTACAGTTGTCGCTCCATTTGCATTATCGGCAACTGCCATACGGGTGATTGAAATATCCAGCGGAAGAATCGGATCAAGACTCTTGCCAAAAGAAATCTGGACCGGTCCTCTTACCTGTCCGGCATTTGGACCGGTAGACATAACCTGTCTCTTATACACATCTGACGCTGCCGACGATACTCCTTGTGTA
>CALZPS010000212.1 GCA_945827765.1 uncultured Lachnospiraceae bacterium
TACACAAGGAGTATCGTCGGCAGCGTCAGATGTGTATAAGAGACAGCCGTAATTTATTGGATTGCTATAAAATGCCGCAGAAATCAATGATACGAAGTAAGTAAAACGAAGAAATGTTTCCCCCCGGTGCTTCTGGTCACGAATGTAAAATAAAAAAAGAAAAACCGTCTGGCACTTCTGTTATGTGAAGTGTGCAGGCGGTTTTGTGTTTTCACGGAATATGGTTAGCAGAGCATGAAATCAACGCGAAGAAGTAAATATGAGATAAAAGAATAAAATTTTACTAAAACTATGCAAACTCACACAAAAACACTTTTTTTGTTTTTCGTTGAGTAAACAAAAAGTATGGTAAATAAAACGCCCGTTACTTTCTCGAGTGACAAGAAAAATATATAATTTAAGCAGAAAAAGGGAAATAAGACGCGAAACAGACAGTATTTTGACAAAAAATCAATTTATATTTACTGGAACAATAAAAACACACAATACATTTTGTCGCTATACTGGAAGGATTATTTTTTCCTTCGTATCTTTTCGATACTTATTCTCTGTTCTTCCCGGATGGCTTTTCGATACTGGGAAGGAGACAGCCCAATTTTTATCTTAAACGCCAGCGTGAACACCAGTGGATTCTTATATCCCACATTTTCTCAAATTTTCGACAAGGCTATATCTGTAATCCGCAGTTGTTCATGGGCGCGGGTGATTCGAAAATCCGCCAGATAATCACTTGGAGATGAATGAAGGATATTTTGGAACAGAATGGTCAGATAACTTCGGCTGATCCCAATAGCATCAGCAATATCCTGTACCTTGATATCTTCAGAAAAATGAGCACGGATAAACTCTTCAGCAGCTCGGACGTAATAGTTTTGTTTGTCATGCTGAAAATAATTTGGACGGGTTGAAAACTCATGAGACAGACAGGATAAGAAATGGAATAATTGGCCTTGAAGGAATAGTTCCTGTTGGATACCTGTCAGATCGCAGTTCAAAATATGATTGATGTAACAAAGCAATTGTTCTCCGCAGTTTGCATCAAAGGTTAGTGCCTGGCTGCCAAGACCAATTTCACGAAGTAAATCTTTGGCTTTGGAACCTTCAAAACCGATCCAGAGATATTCCCAGGGATCCGAAAGATCTGCTTCATAGGATGACATGACATCTGGTTCCATGAGGAATCCCTGATCTTTATGAAGGTGATAGGTTCGACCATCAACCTGATACATACCTTTTCCATTGAGAATGTAATGAAGAACATAACATGGATGTGCTGCCGGGCCAATATGGTGTCCGGGATGGCAGATAGAACGGCCACAAAAATTGAGATGGAGTTCTTCAAAATGATGTTCTTTATTTTCAAAGGACAATACATAAATGTCTTCCATGCTGATTTCTCCGATCGTTCGTGATTGAATACCTTTATTATAAATCCAATCAAAACATAGAGCAATGAAAAATGAGGTGAATGTAGATGATTCTTACAAAACAGGCAGAGCTTGCGCTCAGAACTGGAAGAATGGATGAAACAATCTGCGATGTGTATGGATGTACAGATGGAAGTGACCAGCTGGCAGAATATCGCAGCAGGCTGTTACATGTGATTGATGGATTCTGTGAGACCTTTGGCCAGCCAAATGGCATAGAGCTGTTCAGTGCACCGGGAAGAACAGAACTGGGTGGAAATCATACCGATCATCAACGCGGCAATGTGCTGGCAGCAAGTGTCAATCTGGACATTGTTTCCTGTGCAGCACCTAATGACAGTATGATTGTACGAATCCAGTCAGAAGGTTATCCGTTGGATGAAGTGGATTTGACTGATCTGACCCCACATCCCGAGGAAACCAATCGTACTGCGGCATTGATCCGTGGTGTGGCAGCAGCGGCACATAAGTATGGCTTTGAAATTAAAGGTTTTGACGCCTATATGACCAGTAACGTATTAAGTGGGTCCGGCCTTTCTTCCTCCGCAGCCTATGAAACCATGATTGGTGTCATTATGAATCGCTTTTTCTGCGATAGCAAACTGAGTGCCATTGATATTGCTAAAATCGGACAGTATGCAGAAAATATTTATTTTGGCAAGCCCTGTGGTCTGATGGACCAGATGGCATCCTCTGTGGGCGGTATTGTAGCCATTGATTTTGAAAAGGAAGAAAATCTGAAGGTATGTCAGGTTTCTTATGATATGAAAGCCAGTGAACATGCTTTGTGTATCATTGATACCGGCGGAGATCATGCAGAACTGACCAGCGATTATGCAGCGATTCCACGGGAAATGGGAGAAGTTGCCGGTGCATTTGGCAAAACCGTTCTCAGTGAAGTGGAGGAAGCTGATTTCCTGAAGGCAATACCTTCTCTGCGCAGACAGTATGGTGACAGAGCTGTACTTCGTGCAATGCACTTTTATTCTGAAAACCGACGTGCAGTGGAAGAAAAAGAAGCACTGCAGAAGGGGAATTTTGAGCGGTTCCGTCAATTGGTTCGCCGTTCCGGTCGTTCTTCGGCGATGTATCTGCAGAATGTATATGCGGGCATGAATCCGGAAAAGCAGGATATGTCTATTGCATTGGCTCTGGCAGAGAATATTTTGGGAGATCGTGGTGCTGTTCGTGTGCATGGCGGCGGCTTTGCCGGTACCATTCAGGCTTTTGTGCCCAATGATATGCTTACATATTTCAAAACAACTATGGAATCCGTGCTGGGGAAGGATATGTGTCATGTATTGACCATCCGCCCGGCAGGCGGCGTAGTATTGATGTCTTAAGAGAGAAGGAGAAAAATCATGACAATTCTTGTATTAGGCGGTGCCGGTTACATCGGCTCCCACACGGTATATGAACTCATTGAAGCAGGCAAACAGGTAGTCATTGCAGACAATCTGGAAACCGGACATATCGAAGCTGTACATCCCAAGGCAAAATTTTATCAGGGGGATATCCGTGACCGGGCATTTGTGGATTCGGTATTTGACAACGAACAGATTGACGGTGTCATCCATTTCGCTGCCAATTCGTTGGTAGGCGAATCTATGACCAATCCGTTAAAGTATTATGATAACAACCTGTGCGGCACCAAGGTGCTGCTGGAATCCATGGTGGCCCATGGCATTGACAAAATCGTATTCTCCTCCACCGCTGCCACCTATGGTGAGCCGGAGCGTGTGCCGATTCTGGAAACCGACCGCACAGAACCGACCAACTGCTACGGTGAAACCAAGCTGAGCATGGAAAAAATGTTCAAATGGACCGGTCTGGCCCATGGATTGCGGTTTGTCTCCCTGCGGTATTTCAATGCTTGCGGCGCCCATGTTTCCGGCAAAATTGGTGAGGCACACAATCCGGAATCCCATCTGATTCCGCTGATTTTGCAGGTACCAAATGGGAAGCGTGACTTTATCTCCATCTTTGGCGACGACTATGACACCAAGGACGGCACCTGTATCCGTGACTATATCCATGTCACCGATCTGGCACAGGCGCATATTCTCGCCATGGATTACCTGATGAATGGCGGCGAGAGCAATATCTTCAATCTGGGCAACGGTGTTGGCTTTACCGTAAAGGAAGTCATTGACACTGCCCGGGAAGTAACCGGTCATCCGATTCCGGCAAAGACTACACCCCGCCGTGCAGGTGACCCGGCACAGC
>CALZPS010000213.1 GCA_945827765.1 uncultured Lachnospiraceae bacterium
AGTACGTCCTGTACCGCCGCCGGATGCTACAGAGAAGTATTTCTTACCCTGCTCGATACATTCTTTCTTATAAGTACCTGCTACCGGATGCTGGAAACGTGTCGGGTTGGTAGAGTTACCGGTGATGGAAACGTCTACGCCTTCTTTGTGCATAATGGCAACACCTTCACGTACGTCGTTTGCACCATAGCAGTTTACTTTGGAACGAAGTCCGTCAGAGTAAGCGATTCTCTGAACTTCTTTCAGTTCGCCGGTGTAATAATCATACTCGGTCTGTACATAGGTAAATCCGTTAATTCTGGAAATAATCTTTGCAGCGTCTTTTCCAAGACCATTGAGGATGACACGAAGTGGTTTCTTGCGCACCTTATTTGCCTTCTCAGCGATACCGATTGCACCTTCAGCTGCAGCAAAAGACTCATGACCTGCCAGAAATGCGAAACAGTCAGTATCCTCTTCCAAAAGCATCTTGCCCAGATTACCATGTCCCAGACCTACTTTACGCTGGTCAGCAACGGAACCCGGGATACAGAATGCCTGAAGACCCTCACCGATTGCAGCAGCAGCGTCAGCAGCGGTCTTGCAGCCTTTTTTGATAGCGATTGCAGCGCCGACTGTGTAAGCCCAGCATGCATTCTCAAAACAAATCGGCTGAATGCCTTTTACCTGATTGTAAACATCAAGTCCGGCATCCTTTGTAATCTTTTCAGCTTCCTCAATAGAAGCAATTCCATAGCTGTTCAATACTTCATTGATTTTATCAATTCTTCTTTCATATGATTCAAATAAAGCCATCTTAACGTCCTCCTCTCGTTTATTCCTGTCTCGGGTCGATAATTTTTACTGCGTCATCGACACGTCCATACTGTCCCTGTGCTTTTTCCCATGCTTCATTCGGAGAATCACCCTTCTTGATGAAGTCTGTGAATTTTCCAAGGCTTACGAACTTGTAGCCGATGATTTCGTTGTTCTCATCCAGAGCGATGCCTGTTACATAACCTTCTGCCATCTCCAGATAGCGAGGACCTTTTGCCAGTGTTCCGTACATTGTACCAACCTGAGAACGAAGTCCCTTTCCAAGGTCTTCCAGACCGGCGCCGATTGGAAGTCCGTCTTCAGAGAAGGCACTCTGTGTACGTCCGTATACAATCTGCAGGAATAATTCTCTCATTGCAGTGTTGATTGCATCACATACAAGGTCTGTATTTAAAGCCTCCAGAATGGTCTTGCCCGGAAGAATCTCAGATGCCATTGCTGCGGAATGAGTCATACCGGAGCATCCGATGGTCTCTACCAATGCTTCCTGAATAATACCGTCTTTTACGTTCAAGGTCAGCTTACAGGTTCCCTGCTGAGGAGCACACCAACCGATACCGTGTGTCAAACCAGAGATATCTTTAACTTCTTTTGCCTTTACCCATTTGGCTTCTTCCGGAATTGGAGCTGGTCCGTGATTTGCACCCTGTGCGACCGGGCACATCATTTCTACTTCATGTGAATAAATCATGTTTAGGACTCCTTTCAAATATGTATGATTTTTCTCGTGTATATGTTTGACATTTAATTAACATCACACTTATATTTATTTTCGCACAAAATTCCCTGTTCGTCAATTGTCACTTTTGAAAATATATAAGCTGATTTTGTAAACTTTCGTTTTACAATCCGACAATTTTAGAAATACAATGAAAAACAATGTCAAAATATCTTGTGTTTTTGGAAAGAGTAGTGTACAATGCCAGTAAATTGTTGGGAACAATACAATAGAGAAATAAAAGCAGCATCGATTACGAGGTCGTATCGCAATTGGTGCTTTTTTGTAACACAGGAGGCAAAAAGATGTCTGAAAACGAAATGCTGAATTTGGAAGAGATGGGTTTTTTAAAAGAAAATATGCACCTGTTCGAGGAAAAGCTGGTACAAAAACATCATATCAATCCGAATCTTTATGTGGAATATGATGTAAAACGTGGACTGCGTGATTCCAATGGAAAGGGTGTGCTGACCGGACTGACGGAGATTTCGGATGTCAGCGGATATGAAATGAACAACGGGCGGATGATTCCCTCGGACGGCAGGTTGTATTATCAGGGCGTCAATGTCAATGACATCGTACGTGGTATGAAGGGAAGGCGGTTTGGATTTGAAGAAACGATTTATCTGCTGTTGTTCGGCACGCTGCCTGACAAGCAAGAAATGGATCAGTTTTTACAGGTTATGTCTGAGTTTGAGACACTCGGAGGACGATTTGTGCGTGACGTGATAATGAAAGCGTCGAGTGCGAATATTATGAATTCGATGCAGCGGTGCATTTTGTCGCTTTACACCTATGACTCAAACCCGGAGGATATTTCCTCAGGGAATGTATTGCGTCAGTCATTGGAAATGATTGCGAAACTGCCGTTGATTGCGGTATATTCTTATCATGCATACCGGCATTTCCGCAAGGACGAGACATTATTTATCCGTAATCCGGAAAAAGGGCTGTCTCTGGCGGAAAATATTCTTCTGATGCTGCGCCCGGATGGGAAATATACAGAACTGGAGGCGAGAGTGCTGGATATCGCGCTGATACTTCATGCAGAGCATGGCGGTGGTAACAACTCTACATTTACCACACACGTCGTATCTTCATCGGGCACGGATACCTATTCTTCAATCGCGGCATCCATCGGTTCATTGAAGGGACCGCGCCACGGAGGAGCAAACCTGAAGGTACAGCGTATGTTTGAAGATATCAAAGAGAATGTACAGGATTGGACAGATGAGAAGGAAGTAGCAGATTATCTGCGGAAAATCCTGCGCAAAGAGGCGTTTGACGGTAGTGGTCTGATATATGGGATGGGACACGCGGTCTACACACTTTCTGACCCGAGAGAAGTGATTTTGAAGGATTTTGCCCGTAAACTGGCAAAAGAAAAGGGACAGATGAAAGAGTTTGCACTCTATGAATTGGTGGAAGGTCTGGCAGGTGATTTAATTACAGAACAACGCAAGATACAGAAAGCAGTCAGTGCCAATGTAGATTTTTACAGTGGATTCGTGTATACAATGCTCGGCATCCCACAGGAGTTATTTACCCCGCTTTTCGCAATTGCTCGTATTCCGGGGTGGTGTGCACACAGATTAGAGGAATTGATGAATGCCAGCAAGATTATTCGGCCTGCATATAAGTATGTAGGAAACCATACAGAATTTATAGAATATCCAGACAGATAGTATCAGCCAAAGGCTTTTGCCCCGACATCCATATAGGAAGTATTACGAATGAATCTAAAGATGAGCGGGACAGGACAAAGCGGAATCGAGACAGATGGATCGATTCCGCAGATAATCTCGTGAACTGCTCAGACAATCCTCTTATGAGGCAGTTTTTTCAAGTCTTTCTTTTAACATGGTTTCAATCTGGAACAATTCTTTCTCCAGAGAGACAGCCAGCTCACCGCAAAGATTATCTTTCGCTGTTTTAAGAAATTTTTCTTGTGTACTCGTCATCTTTTTTCCTGTCTTTCGGCGGTAACACTGTTCTTTCCAAAGTGTTTTGATAACCTTCATCCATTCGCTGCATTCACCGGACAAAACAGCAGTTTTACATTTCCTGTCTCTTATACACATCTCCGAGCCCACGAGACCGTACTAGATCTC
>CALZPS010000214.1 GCA_945827765.1 uncultured Lachnospiraceae bacterium
TGAGCCCCCAGTTTTCCGTCTCTGCAAGTGAAAAGGATTCGGAGGAGATTGCCGTAAGAGAAGGTGTATCAGCGGCGCTTTTCTTTGCCGGGAAATAGGTTTCTTTGCATCTGGCGACAAGTCCGCCTGCCAGAAAAGCAAGTGTAAACAGCAGCGTGAAAGCCGCACTGCGCGTCAGAAAATAACGTAGTTTTTGAGATGTGTCGGAATGGAAGTTCATGGTATCACCGAATTATTTTTTAATAAGATATGCAGGAAAAGGGCAGAATAGAAGAAATTGATTTTTGCAGGCAACGAGCCGTCTGACTTGACACAAAATAAGATGTGTGATAAATTTCCTGTGGTGAAATATATCCATGGATGAGAGGAAAACAACATGAAACAATCAGCATTATTTTTTGACATAGACGGTACACTCCTAAGTGAGCGCACACAGAAAATCCCGCAAAGTGCGGTCGAGGCATTACGGCAGGCAAGAGCAAACGGACATCTGCTTTTTATCAATACCGGACGTACCTACTGTAGTCTGCCCCGGGAGTTGGAAAATTACGCAGTACAGGCAGACGGCGGCGAGGGCTTGTTCGACGGATTCCTCTGTGGCTGCGGCAGCTATCTTACATATCATGGTGCGATTCTTTTGGAGAGTCATCTGGAACAAAAACGAGGAAGAGAGATTATTGATAAAATGTATGAGTGCCGTCTGGATGGAGCGTTGGAAGGAACGGACGGAATGTACTTTTCTAAAAAAAAGTCCCGCTTTTTGAAACTGGAGCTGACACGCCGCTATTTTGCCGGGAAGGGAATCGGAGTAGAAAAGTTCATAGAGGATGAAGATGTGATATACGATAAGTTGTATGTGTACGCAGACAGAAAAAGTGATACACAGACTTTTTTTGATTTTGTGAAAAAGGATATGGAAATTATTAAACGGGCTGCACATGAGTACGAAATAGCCCAGAAAGCATATTCAAAAGCGACTGCGTGTGAATTTATCCGTCAACATTTTGGGATGGAGATGGATCAGATTTATGTATTCGGGGACAGTAACAACGACCTCTCCATGTTTGAATATGCAGTCCATACTGTGGCGATGGGAAAACATTCGAAAGAGCTGGAGCCGTATACAGAGTATGTGACGGAAAAGGTGGAGAAGGACGGAATCGCAGTCGCTCTCAAACATTATCAACTAATTTAAAACCGTTTTGCCAGTTCATCGTGAATGGTATTCCCCATATGATAATCCAGTTTCTTTCCCAGCCAGATTTCTTCGGAGCCGATGGCCTGATCGACCAGCATCATCAGTCCGGTGACAATCTGCAGACCGTTTTCCTGAGCAATGCGCAGAAATTCTGTCACCAGCGGATTGTACACAATGTCTGCGGCAACCTGAAAACGGGAAAGGACATCAGCATTTACCGGGCTTATCCCGGTATTCGGGTACATCCCGACAGGCGTGGTATTGATGATGATATCCCCGCCGGGAATATCATCAAGCGTGCTGAGTGCAATATATGGAAAGGACTCCTTCAATGCACATTTTGCGGATTCATTGCGGGCGGAGACAGTGATTGCCCCTGCTCCTTTTTCATGAAAACCGTAAATCAATGCCCGGCATGCTCCGCCGGAACCAAGGATTACAATCTTCTTGCCGGACAAATCCACTCCGGCTTTTTCAAACATACTGGTAACACCGATATAATCGGTGTTATATCCGTAGGATATTCCATCCTTGCGCAAAACTGTATTGACCGCGCCGATTTCCTTTGCCGCATCGTCCAATACATCCACCATACGGTAGAGTACCTCTTTGTAGGGAATTGTCACGTTGAGTCCGCTGATATGATGCTCGTCCATCCAGGAAAACAGTCCCGCAACTTCCTCCCGTGTCATTTCAAATTTCTCATAAGTTCCGGAAATGTGCTGCTGTTTTAACAAATCTGCGTGGATTTCCGGGGAAAGGGTGTGAGCGAGTCTTTCGCCCAAAACGCCCAGATGCAAATCATTTTGTCCCATGTCAGTATATCCTTTCCTAAATATTTTCCGCATTTTCAAAGAACGCGATACTTGCAGGATATACATAACTGTCTCCGATATCGTGCAGCAATACGAGGTTCAAATGGTTGTTCAGATTCTTTTTGTCCAGAGTAATTGCAGCAGTCAAATCCTGCATGGGCAGTCCACAGGAGTGTGGCAGCCCATAAAGCTGTAATACATTGAGAATCCGCTCTGCGCATCCGTTCTTGGTCAAATGCATTTTCTCCGCCATCAGGCAAAGCTGGTACATGCCTATGGCTACCGCCTCACCGTGGCTTTCCCTCTCGTAGTGATAGTATTGCTCAATGGTATGTCCCAGAGTATGACCGAAATTTAAAAGCATCCGCTCTCCGGTATCGAACGGATCATGTTCTACAACAATCCGCTTGATATCTACACAGCGGGCGATAATACTTTCCAGCTCGGTTTTCAAATCCTCAAAAGAGGAATGAGAACTTAATGTCTCAAATAACGCCGCGTCTTTGATGCAGCCGTATTTGATGACCTCTCCCATGCCGTCGTGGATATAGCGCTGCGGCAGAGTATCCAAAACATCCGGGTCGATAAGCACCAGTTTTGGATGATAAAATGCACCGACCAGATTTTTGCCTTCCGGCAGATCCACTGCCACTTTTCCGCCGACAGATGAATCCACCTGTGCCAGCAGAGAAGTAGGAATTTGTACCAGTTTTACACCGCGCAGATAGCTTGCCGCCGCAAATCCGGTCAAATCGCCGATCACGCCGCCGCCGAGGGCAATCACCAAATCACTTCTGGAAATTTTGGCTTTCAGCATGGCACTGTAAATCGTCGGTAATGTCTGAAAACTTTTGGTCGGCTCTCCGTGCGGGAGCACCAGTGTGTGGCATTCATAGCCTTTCAGGGAGGCAAGTACTCGTTCCCCATACAATGGAAATACATTGTCATCAGACACAACCATAATTCGTTTTCCGTTAAAAATCTGTGAAATATAGGAACCTGCATCGGCGAGGATTCCATTTTCTATATAGATAGGGTAACTGTTCTCTGCTAAATTCACGGTCAGTTTCATTATAATCTGATTCCTCCTGAAATTATTTTTGAAAAAAGTGGCGCCTATACATTAGGGCACCACTCTTTGTTCGTTTGACTCAAAGTGTTTTTCCGACAACCTGTGCTATCTGCGTAATCTGTTTCATCAAATCATCATACTTTGCTGGTTTCAGCGACTGTGCGCCATCGCATAATGCACATTCAGGATCATTATGTACTTCTATCATCAGACCATCTGCCCCGGCAGCGATTGCGGCTTTGGCCATCGGCTCTACGAGCCACCATTTTCCGCCCGCGTGACTTGGGTCGACGATAATCGGCAAATGTGTCTTGCGGTTCAGTACAGGGATGCTCTGCAAATCCAGTGTATTTCTGGTAAATGTCTCAAATGTGCGGATTCCGCGTTCGCAGAGAATGACATTTTCATTTCCGGCAGCCATAATGTACTCGGCAGACATAACCCATTCCTCATAAGTCGCATTGAGACCTCGTTTTAAAAGAATCGGACGTTCTACCTGCTGTCTCTTATACACATCTCCGAGCCCACGAGACCGTACTAGATC
>CALZPS010000215.1 GCA_945827765.1 uncultured Lachnospiraceae bacterium
AGATCTAGTACGGTCTCGTGGGCTCGGAGATGTGTATAAGAGACAGGTTCGGAGTAGTCGGAGGAATCAGTTTTGTAGTTGATTTCACCGTATACGCAGTGCTTGCCAACGTGATTGGAGTACACTATCTGATTGCCGGAGTATGCAGTTTTGTGGTGTCTGTCACCGTAAATTATCTTCTGAGCATGAAGTTTGTGTTTGAGTCCAAGGATGATATGAAGAAGACCACGGAGTTTGCCGTCTTTGTGATTTTAAGTCTGATTGGTCTGGGCTTGAATTCTGTAATCCTTTTTATCTGTATGGATTTGATTTATCGAAACTGGACATTTCTGAATCAACTTTTGAGTGCTGATTTGATGAAACTGGCGGCTAAAATTATCGCCACAGCAATTGTGATGGTCTATAATTTCGTTTCCCGGAAGATTTTTCTGGAGAAGAAAGAGTGATGATATGAAAAAGATTATGATTACCGGCTTTTCAGGGTTTGTGAGCAGGCATTTTGTGGAATATTTGTACGACAATGAACTTTCTTACGAATTGCTTGGTGTGGATATCAAAGAACCAGAATTGGATCCGCAGCAGTTTCAGCCGATACTGAAAATGCAGTTCCAAAAATTGGATTTGCTCGATACAGCTGCCCTGCAGAATGTGATCCGTACCTTTCAGCCGGATTATATCCTGCATTTGGCGGCTTTTTCCAGCGTTGCGTATAGTTGGAAATATCCGTCGGCATGTTTTGAGAATAATGCAAAGATATTTTTGAATCTGACAGACGCTCTGCGTGCACAAGGTCTGGACTGCAGACTGCTGTCGGTGGGGTCCTCGGAAGAGTATGGAAATGTGAGCGTCGACAGTCTTCCGCTTGTAGAGGGGCAGCCGCTTAATCCGGTCAGTCCCTATGCGGTGGCCAGAGTGGCACAGGAAATGATGTCAAAGGTGTTGGTGGACGGATTCGGTATGAAAATCATGTTGACCCGCTCTTTTAACCATATCGGACCATATCAGGACGAGCGGTTCGTTGTTCCCGGTTTTATACGTCGAATTCTGAATCTGTCACAGTCTGGCGCAGTGTGTGGGGAGATAGAGACGGGGGATACGTCAATTGTGCGGGACTTTCTGGATGTGAGAGATGTTGTGCGGGCGTATTATCTGCTGTTGACCAGAGGAACACCGGGAGAAGTTTATAATATCTGCTCAGGGAAAGGAGTTGTACTTTCTGAGGTGATAGAAGAAATCGCAGATATTGTGGGAATTCAGGTGACCGGAAAGGTGAATCCGAAATTTATACGTCCCAGCGATAATCGTATGATAATTGGTTCTGCGGCAAAGATTGAGGAAGAACTTGGATGGAAGGCGGAGATTCCGCTGAGAAAGACATTGGAAGATATGATTTACACGATACAGCAGGAAAGGCTGTGAGACAGCCGGGGCGAGCTGACGTGGCTGAATCGTGATTGTGAAAACCGGAGGGAAAACGTATGAAAACGTATGGAATTATCATGGCAGGCGGGGGAGGTACCCGTTTCTGGCCTCTTTCGAGACAGGAGGAACCAAAGCAACTGTTGAATTTGAGCGGAAATGATTTAATGATTAATGAGACAATTGACCGTATCCGCACTGTGGTCGGGGGTGAGGACATTTTCATCGTGACGAATCAGGCACAAGTACCGAAGATGAAAACGGCGACGGCGGGACGCATCAGTGAAGATCATATTCTGTCCGAGCCGTCTGCACGCAATACAGCAGCTTGTATTGGATATGCAGCATTTGAAATCTTAAAAAAATACGGAGACGGGATCATGTGTATTTTCCCGTCCGACCATTTTATCAAAAATCAGCAGGAGTTTACACGTATTCTGCAGGCAGCGGTGCGGACGGCACAGACCGAGGATGTGCTGGTCACTCTGGGGATTACTCCGGGTTTTGCGTCAACCGGATATGGTTATATCAAATTTGACAAAGCGGCAGAGGGTGTGGCGAAGCCGGTTATAGAATTCAGGGAAAAGCCGGATTTGGAGACTGCAAAACGTTACGTGGCGAGCGGTGAATATGCGTGGAACAGTGGGATGTTTATCTGGAAAGCATCTACGATTCTGAGACATTTTCAGGAACTTCTGCCGGATGTTTACACCTGTCTGGAAAAGATTGCCGATGCGATGAACACACCGGATGAGAAACGTGTGATTGAGCAGGTGTATCCGACCATCCCCGGCATTTCCATTGATTATGGGATTATGGAGAAGAGCAGGGATGTGAAAGTGATTTCCGCGGAGTTTGGCTGGAATGATGTCGGGAGCTGGGATAATCTGGGCGTGTTGTATGATGCAGACGAACATGGCAATGTGATTGTCGGAAATCAGATAAATATTGATACAAAAAACTGTATTTCCTATGCGAAAAAACGTCTGGTCACCACGGTAGGAGTAGAAAATCTAATTATTGTTGAGACGGACGATGCAATTTTGGTCTGCGACAAGGAACGGGCACAGGATGTTAAGCTGATTGTCGATGCATTGAGAGAGAAGGAACAGAAAAGGTATCTGTAGAGTTTCGTTATGCGGCAGCATAGCAGATGTGAGGAGGAAAAAATATGGACTACCGGAAAATATATAAACAGTGGTGTACGGATAGATACTTTGATGAGAGTACGCGGGCAGAACTGCTCGCCCTGGAAGGACAGGAAGAGGAAATACAGGATCGGTTTTACCGTCAGCTGGAGTTTGGCACCGGAGGTCTGCGGGGCGTAATCGGAGCCGGCACGAACCGGATGAATATTTATACTGTGCGTCAGGCAACACAGGGGCTTGCCAATTACATTGTCGCACAGGGCGGAGCACAAAAAGGAGTGGCGATAGCTTATGATTCACGTATCATGTCGCCGGAATTTGCCGAGGAGGCGGCGCTTTGCCTGAATGCAAACGGGATTGTAACCTATCGTTTTGAATCCCTTCGTCCGACCCCGGAGCTTTCTTTTGCTGTACGCAGACTGAACTGTATCGCCGGAATTGTGATTACTGCCAGTCATAATCCACGGGAATACAACGGTTATAAGGTATATTGGGAGGATGGGGCACAGATTACCCCTCCGCATGACAAAAATATTCTGCGTGAAGTAGGAGCCGTGACGTCATTTTCCATGGTGAAAACAATGGAGAAAGAGACCGCTGTTGCACAGGGCCTTTACAACGTCATCGGAAGTGAGATAGATGATGCCTATATGGAAGAACTGAAAAAACAGTCGGTTCATCCGGAAGTGATTCAGGAGATGGCAAAGGATTTTACAATTGTTTACACCCCTCTGCACGGAACCGGCAATCTCCCGGTGCGCAGGGTGCTTGCCGAACTGGGATTTGAAAAGGTGTTTGTCGTGAAGGAGCAGGAACTTCCGGATGGTACATTCCCTACCGTTGCCTATCCGAACCCGGAGTCTGCCAAAGCATTTGAACTGGCACTGAAACTGGCGAAAGAGGTGGATGCAGATATTGTGCTGGCGACAGACCCGGATGCCGACCGGCTCGGCGTGTACTGTAAGGACACAAAAAGCGGGGAATATATTTCCTTTACCGGAAATATGTCCGGGATGCTGAT
>CALZPS010000216.1 GCA_945827765.1 uncultured Lachnospiraceae bacterium
GTTTTGCATGTCTCAATATCATCTCCCGCACTTCTTCCGTGGTCGGACGAGCGGGTATCGTTCCGTTTTGTTCATACGAAAGGAGTTCTGAAAAAATCCACGGATTTCCCTGTGCTCCGCGGGCAATCATCACTCCGTCACATCCTGTCTGCTCGCGCATGGCAATCGCCTTTTCCCCGGAAGTCACATCCCCGTTTCCGATGACCGGAATGTGCACCGCCTCTTTCACCTGCCGAATGATATCCCAGTCGGCCTTCCCGGAATAATATTGCTCTCTGGTACGCCCGTGTACCGCTACTGCTGCAGCACCTGCTTCTTCTGCTATACGGGCAATCTCCACCGCATTGACATGTGCATCATCAAAACCTTTACGGATTTTGACTGTGACCGGTTTTTTTATGGCCTTTACCGTTGCATTTACCAACTCGTAAACAAGTTTTGGATTTTTCATCAATGCGGACCCCTCTCCGTTCTTTACGACCTTCGGCACCGGACAGCCCATGTTGATGTCTAATATAGAAAACGGACGTTCCTCAATCCGCTTTGCCATCTCGCTCACAATCTGGGGGTCAGAGCCAAACAGTTGTAACGACACCGGCGGTTCCTGCGGATGAATTTCCAGCAATGTCTCCGTATTCTTATTATTATAATAGATGGCCTTCGCGCTGATCATCTCCATACACAAAAGCCCTGCGCCCTGCTCACGGCATAGTAAGCGAAATGGCAGGTCCGTCACGCCTGCCATAGGTCCCAATATATATGAATGATCAAGGACAACATTTCCTATTGTTAGCTTTTTCATGTAAATCATACCAACTCTCTGTTCTTGTTTTTCATTTCTTACATTTCCTTCTCCGGCAGTGCCGACACAGTTTTTACAGACTTTCCCGGCTTTTTATTTTTCTCATAAATGAGCCGCAGACCGGTCAACGTCAGATCCGGGTCATAAATATCAATCGCGTCTGTCTCTTCGGCAATGATTTTCCCCAGTCCGCCGGTCGCTATCACTTTCGCATGAGCATAGCCGGACTCTTCTTTTATCTTGCGGATAATATATTCCGCCTGACCGATTGCCCCATACACCAGCCCTGCCTGCATACTGGAAATCGTCTCCTTGGCAAGAATTGATGACGGTTTGCGGATTTCTATTGACGGCAGCATCGCTGCCCCGCCCCACAGAGAACGACCTGCCGTCTCGATGCCGGGCGCGGTGATACCCGCCTCAAATGTTCCGTTCGGTCCAATCAAATCGTAGGTAGTCGCTGTCCCAAAATCCACCACGATGACCGCATCTTTTACCATCTCATATCCGGCCACCGCATCCACGATACGATCCGAACCTATTTCTTTTGGATTACCGGTCACAATCCGGATACCGGTCTTCACTCCTACCGACACGACAAGCGGATGGATATTCAGATATTTTATAATACCGCTCAGAAGGGAATGCATGATATCCGGCACAACGGATGCCACGATAACATCCTGAATATCTTCGGCTTTTATCCCTCGGTGTTCCAAAATTCCACATATATGAAATCCGTATTCATCGGAAGTCCGCGGCAGCTTGGTCGTCATGCGAAATGTCCCCAAAAGCTTGTCTTCCTTGAACACTCCCATCGTCACATTTGTATTTCCCACATCAATTGTCAAGAGCATGGCAATTCCTCCTTCAGGTAA
The DNA here is from genome assembly GCA_945827765.1 of uncultured Lachnospiraceae bacterium. Lineage (GTDB taxonomy): Bacteria > Bacillota > Clostridia > Lachnospirales > Lachnospiraceae > Schaedlerella. The sequence goes on from CALZPS010000216.1 coordinate 1,681, forward strand.
ACCACCCTATAATATAATTCTAACGCCTCAAACAACTCCCGTTTCGTCTGCTGAAGCTGTTTAATCTTCAACACACTGCCAATCTCATCAAAGGCAAAGTCATTTTCTTCATGTTCCACTTTCAGCTGCAGACATCCGTCCTCATCAAAGACCACCATCAATATTCCGCCCACATCTTCCGTATAAAGTACACACATAATCTGCAATTCCTGCCGAATCGTCTCCGGGAGAGCTGTAAACTGTGGATTCAGATAAAATTTCTGCTCATACGAGCTGGCTGCACACAATACAATTTCTTCCATATTTTCCTCCTAATCAGCCATGTGGATTGTCTCTTCAAGACCCGCTTATCCCACACGATGCTCTCTTGTTGTCTTTCCAGAGTAATCATCTCTTTCAGACATATCCGTAAATGCCCCGCACCGACACTTCCCCTGCATAGACCGTCTCGACCGTCCCGTCATCGCAGCGCACAATCAGTTCTCCCTTTTCATTAATTCCCAAAGCCACCGCATGATATGTATGCTGAGGCTCATGAATCACCACTTCTCTGCCACAATTCACTAACAAGCAGTCATACTCTTTTTGCAGAAAGGTAAGGTCTTCGCAGCGGACAAATTGTTCATAATTATCCTCAAACTGCCGCATGATTTCCACTATAAACGGCGCACGTTTCATCATTTTTCCGGTCTCAATCCGCAGCGAAGTTGCAGATGCCGCGATTTCTTCGGGAAAACTGTCCATATTGACATTGATTCCCACACCGATGACCACATGATTAATATAATCAATCTCCGTACTCATTTCCGTAAGGATTCCGACAATCTTTTTCCCATTTAAAACAATATCATTCGGCCATTTAATCCGTACTTCCGGCGCATTTTGCGGGAAATCATTTTTCAGGCAATGGTTCAATGCCTGTGCCACACTGTATGCCATGACCAGCGTCAGCATCGGTGCTTTGTCCGGCGCAAATGTCGGTTTCAGCAACAGCGACATATAAATACTGCTGCCCGGAGGCGATACCCATCCCCGTCCGCGCCGGCCGCGACCCGCCGTCTGCATGTCTGCTACCACAAGTGTCCCCTGCGGCGCACCCTGCTCACCCATCTGTTTCGCGCGAATATTGGTCGAATCAATCTCCTGATAATAATGGATATACTGTCCTGCCCATGTTGTCCGGTTCTGCATCAGACTGTTTAATTCCTCTTCGGTACACACATCGGGACTGTCCACAATCCGATATCCCCGGTTGCGCACGGCATCTACCTGATACCCTTCTTCCTTTAACTGATTGATGACTTTCCAGACTGCGGTGCGTGATACCCCAAAAGTGTCGCACAATTGCTGTCCCGATACATAATTGCCGCTTTCCCGCAGCATTTTTAAAATTTTTGCTTTCAACAGTTTCTCACCCCGGTGAAAAAAGGGCGGTGCCCCGCCCCTTCTTAATTATTTTGAGTTGCCCGACAAATGAGCCTGACGCCGATTTCTTCGTGCTTTGCACTCCCAAAATCGCTTACTGCTCTATGCCCAGCGTCGCCATCATCACAGCTTTGATCGTATGCATACGGTTCTCTGCCTCGTCAAATACTTTTGACTGCTCTGACTCGAACACTTCGTCTGTCACTTCCATCTCTGTAATGCCAAAACGCTCGCCCATTTCTTTTCCGATTTTTGTCTTCAAATCATGGAAGGACGGCAGACAATGTAAGAAGATTGCCTCTTTTTTCGCTTTTGCCATCACCTCTTTGGTCACTCTGTACGGGGTCAGCTCGCGGATACGCTCTTCCCAGACTTCATCCGGCTCTCCCATCGATACCCACACATCGGTGCATACTACATCTGCGTCTTTTGTGCCCTGTCTCTTATACACATCTGACGCTGCCGACGATACTCCTTGTGTA
>CALZPS010000217.1 GCA_945827765.1 uncultured Lachnospiraceae bacterium
TACACAAGGAGTATCGTCGGCAGCGTCAGATGTGTATAAGAGACAGGTAAAGCACTATGCATTTAATGATATGGAAAATGCCCGTTTCAAATGCAGCGTGACTTGTGACCAGAGAACGGAGCAGGAAGTGTATCTGCCGCATTTCAAAGATTGTGTGGATGCGGGGGCAGCCAGCATTATGAGTTCCTACAACCGTTACAACGGTGTACAGTGCGGACATCATAATTACCTTCTCAATCAGGTGCTGAAAAAAGAATGGGATTTTGATGGATTTGTAATGTCTGATTTCTGCTGGGGCGTGCGCGATACGGTAGAAGCAGCGAACGGCGGTCAGGATATGGAAATGATGTGGACGAAAGAATTCGGTGACCGTCTGGTGAAGGCGGTGGAAGATGGATTCGTGCCGGAAGAAAAAATCAATCAGGCGGCAACACGTATTATCCGTACGATTCTGGCATTTGACAAAGACCACAAAGAATATGATATGTCGGTAGTAGGCTGTCCGGAGCATATCGCGGTTGCCAAAGAAGCAGCGGAGAAAGGGATTACTCTGATTAAGAATGACAATGTTCTGCCGTTAAAGAAAGAAGAGACAAAGAAACTGGCTCTGATCGGAAAACTGGCAAATACGGCAATCATCGGTGACCATGGTTCAAGCTGGGTGCGCCCGCCGTATGTAGTGACACCTGAAGAAGGACTGAAGAATATAAATGAGAACTGCGAAGTTATCTTCAATGATGGCTCAGATATCGAGAGTGCAAAGAAATTGGCGGCAGAGGCAGATGCAGTTGTATTCGTGGTAGGTTATAATTACGATGATGAAGGTGAATTTATCTCAGAGGAGCAGGCGGATAATTATACAGGAGCCATGGGCGGCGACCGTAAGGAAAGCCTTGGCTTACATAAAGATGAAATCGAATTGTTACAGCAGGTCGGACCTGTCAATGCAAAATCAACGGCAGTGCTGGTAGGCGGCAACATGATTATGATGACAGAATGGTATGATTGCGTTAACTCTGTGATTATGGCTTACTATCCGGGAATGGAAGGCGGCACGGCTCTGGCAGAGATCATTTACGGGGACGTCAATCCGTCCGGCAAGCTGCCATATGTAGTTCCGTATAAAGAGTCTGATTTGCCGTATGTAGACTGGGAGGCGACAGACCAGTATTATGAGTATTATCATGGCTATACCCGTTTGGAGAAAAATGGTGTGAAACCATTAGTTCCGTATGGATTTGGTTTGAGCTATACGACATTTGACATCACAGAGCCCAAGGCAGCCGTGGAAGGCGACAACCTGGTTGTTTCCGTCAAGGTGAAGAATACAGGCGCGGTGGACGGTGATGAGGTCGTACAGCTCTATGTGGGATTTGAAAATTCCGCAGTGGACAGACCGGTGAAACAATTGCGTGGATTCAAACGCGTAAGTGTGAAAGCGGGCGAGGAAGTGGATGTGACGATCACAACCCCGCTTGAAAAGCTGAAATGGTACAATCCGGTTTACCGCACCTGGGAGCTGGAGAAAATGGCCTATCCGATTTATGTGGGCAGCAGTGCGGCAGATGAGGATTTGGTGAAGACAGAGATTACGATTGCGTAATGTGGAAAAGCAGGATAAAGTATCGGAGAAGGTGAAAATTTTCCGAAAAACGGGGCTGGTGCGGAATGCATCAGCCTCTTGACGTTGTTCGAAACACGCGTTGCGGGTGTCAGAGCTGAGGTTTATGAACCCTGCGGTATTCCTTCGGCAGCATTCCGTATGTCTGCTTAAACAATTTATAAAAATGCCCTTGATTGGAAAACTTTAGTGCCTCTGCGATCGCTGTCACAGACAAATCGGTTTCTTCCAGCAGTCTTGCAGCTTCTTTCATGCAGAATGTCATTCCATATTCAAATAAATTCATACCCGTGTATGTCTTTACAATCGTGTTCAGGTAATTGCCGCTGTAATTGAGCGATTTTTCCAACTCAGAGCGGGACATTCGCCCGTTTGTATCCTCCATCAGATGACGGATGCGGGAAAAAAGCAGGGCGTCGTTTTTGGAATTCAGTTTCACGGGGATAATATGAAAGGCTTCTTTCGTATCTAAATAGTCGAACAATTCATAAAGGAGTCCTTTTATCACAAAATCCGCCCCCAGTTTCGGCGCAAACAACGTACGTACCAGTGCATCGGAGATACGGTGGAGATTCTCGGTACTTTTGGTGTTTTGATATACCGGGAAAAAATCGAGATAATACTTTTGTGAACTGCCGTCCATGTTTTCTTTCATAAATGTAAATATTGAATTATCTGAAATTGCTGCACTGTCAGGAAAGAAGGAGGATCTGCATCCTTCAGCCAGTTCCCGGATGAAATCCGTCTTCAATCCCAAAAATAAAATCATGCCTTCTTCCAGAAAACGTTCCGTGTGGGTGATATTATGATTAATCAGGCAGCATGAACCGGCAGGATAAAGATATTCCTTCCCCTCTATCTCCTGCATGACTTTCCCTTTCAGAACAATTAAAAATTCAAAATAATTGTGCCTGTGCGGACGAGAAATTCCTGTTAGCTGCGTGTCATTGCGAATATAATGTGAACCGGCGGGAGAGACAGAAAGAAATGTGTCTGTTACATTTGCTGTTCCGCAGGTGTTGTACATGAGAATCAGATGCAGAGGCGTGGTGATATTGTAGTATACGTTGGAAATACTGTTATAATTGTAAATTTCCAGATCGTTGCCGATGAGTTCCGGATTGTTGTGCAAATTGTTCATAGAGTAATAACCATCCAAAGTATATGGTTCATTCATGTCTGTATGTCCTTTCTCTATCAAAGCAAGAAGGTTTTTGTTTTGCCGCTTATGCAGCATATTTAGAGTATACACGAATATGCAAGTAAATTGCAAGAAAAAGAGAAGAATTCTTTTGTCGCTGATATTGTGAAAAAAGAATGACAGGAATAAAATATAATTACAAGAGTCGATTTTGGAAGTGCGAAGCACGAAGAAATCGACGTCAGGCCCATTTGTCGGGCAGCTCATTACATTGAGATAATGTGCACACACGCATCGCACACGAACACGCAGGGTGTATGTAAAACACGTAGCATATACCGTACGCACATCAAGAGGAGCATACGCAGTAATGTTCCGAAAAGGAGGTCAAAATCTATGCAGAAACAAAGTTTTAACAAAGGCTGGACATTCAACATCGGAGGCGGCAGCAGCTTTGCTGCACTTATGGGGGGTGCAAATACAGCAAAACAGGTCACTGTCCCACATGATGCATCGGTGGGGATGGTGCGCAACCCTGACGAGGCAAACGGAAGCGGAAACGGTTTTTTTCATGAAGAAAACTATAACTATGTGAAGACATTTTCCATGGATACAAAAGACGAAGGAAAAAATGTCTGGCTGGAGTTTGAAGGCGTTTATCAGAATGCATTTGTTTATGTAAACAATTCCTATGTAGGGAAATGCCCATATGGCTACGGCAATTTCTATTTAGACATCACCAAATATGTTCATTTTGATGAGCCGAACAATGTCAAAGTGATTGTCAAAAACGGTGTGGCGAGCGG
>CALZPS010000218.1 GCA_945827765.1 uncultured Lachnospiraceae bacterium
TCGTGGGCTCGGAGATGTGTATAAGAGACAGATTTCGGCCGGAGCGATATTTGTATGGCGATGGTTACAATTCTGGGCTGTTATCTGCTGATAAAAGAAAAATGGGAATATTTGATTATTCCTCTTTCCGGTATGGCAGTATGTATTCATCAAGGTTATGTTCTGATGTTTTTCAATGTACTTCTGGTTATATTGTGGTGTAAGATTTTTGATAATGAAGGAAAAAACAGAAAGAAATACATTACTATTTTTGCGGCAAGTTTGTTGGTGGCAAGTGTTCTGTTTTTATATTTAAATTTTTTCAGTCATCAGAATGGAGCAGAGATTTATGATGAGATATATGAAGTTGCCAGTTCTCTGGCTCATGACGGGGTGGTTCACACAAATCTGATGATGCATGAGATTTTAGGCGAAAGCCCGTTTGTCAATGAGTGGGCGGAGCATGTACACAATTTTCAGGAATTTCCTGTTTTGATTATTCTGATGCTCCCATATCTGGTCATTGCATTCCGTTTCTTTAGAAATACCATCCGGGAGGCGAAGGGTGCATACAAGCTGAAATATCTGGCAGTGGCGGTTGGCTCTGCGACGATATTGCCGGATTTGATTGTCAAAATCGATTATGGCAGATGGATGTTTTCTATTGTGTTTTATTATTTTATGACGATTCTTGTATTATTGGCTCTCAAGGACAACATTATTGTACACAATTTTAACCGTGAAGTGGAGCGGATGAAACAAAAGCCTGCCCTGACAATTGCGCTAATGATATATCCGGTTTTGTTTACCCCGTTTAAGGATGTCTTTATTTGTGATTTGACGAATCGTATTACGAATTACCTCGTTGGATTTGTGGGAGGGCTGATTGGCTGATGACAGGAGAACAGATAGAAAAAAACGAAAGAATAAAACGATTTTTGTCGGTATTGCTGGGATTTGCAGTTGTGTCTGCGGCGTTTTTCTTTGAAAAAAGAATGAACGCACAAAATACGACAGCATTGGCACTTTCTTATCAATACGGACTCATTCCCAGAGGGCTGGTCGGAACGCTGCTTTATGTGTTGAAAGAATTTTTGGGAATCAGTCTTTATTCTTACCGGCGTGTAATGTGCTTTACGGCACTGGTGACAATCTGCTACTACGGTATATTGTTTGCATTTTATGCAATCTGTCTGAAAAAGACAAAAGAAGAACATATAAAACTTAGTGAAACGGTAATCGCATTTGTTTCCATCTTTATGTTCACAGAATTTTTGACATGGAATAATTTCGGGCGGCTGGATGAGTATCTGATGATGATTACTTTATTATGCCTGATTCTACTGATATGGGAAAGGGGTGAATGGCTGCTGATTCCATTGTGCTGTATTGCGGGGCTTGTTCATGTGGGCTTTGTGTTTACGAATGTGGGCGTTATTCTGGTGCTTCTTTTGTGGAAAATTTTTCAGAAAGAGGGAAGGGAACGAAAGAAATATATTGTGTTGTTTGCAGGCTGCTTTTTGTGTGTTTCGGTTTTGTTCTTGTATTTTGAAATATTCAGACAACCTCTTGGTATGAGTGAATATGAAGAAATTGTGGCTTTGGCACGCAGTATTTCGGAAGATGGGGCAAGTATTTCTGATTCGCTGCTGGATTCGGAGATTCTTGGACTGGACGTGTTTGAAGATGAATGGGTGTGGCATACCAAAAATTATGTGGAGACACCTATATTTTTGATTTTATTTTCACCATATCTTTATATCGGAATCCGCTTCTTTAAACAATTGATTGGAAATGCCGGAAACAGGAAAGAAAAGTGGAAATATATCATTGTGCTGATCGGCGCGGGAACTATTGTGCCGGAGCTGATTCTCAAGGTGGACTATGGCAGATGGATGTTTTGTATTGTGGCGTATTATTGTCTGACGATAGTGGCATTGATTGCTCTGGGGGATTCATATCTGACGGAACAGCTTAAAAATACCGGGAGATGGCTAAAAGAAAAATGTTCATTTTACTGGGTATTGTTGATTTACCCGATCATTTTTGTGCCGTTCCGTGATGTGTATATCAGTGATGTTACGACTAGAATCATGGATTTTGTTGCTCCGATTCTGCACATTTGGTAGAGAAATATAATCAAAAGATTCCAATAAATGGACAAGGGTACTATTCAGGAATAACCCTTGTCCATTCGTTTGTACCTAAGTCATACGCATACAAGGTAACATTTTTGGTATGATTCAGATTCAGCCAGTCGACAACTCTGGTATCGATATCCGGATCTTCTACTAGTAAGTCCCAATGATCGGGAAGTTGTCCGGAATACCCATTTACGGTTTTTAAATCATAATGTTGTGCAATTGCCCAGGCATCCATCTGAAGTTCCCATGTGCCCTTTTCGGGATGACTGAGGGTGGTGTCTGTCAGATACATGACATCACAATCTGCAGGCGGAGCGGAAACGGAGTCTATAAAGGCGGTTTCATCAGATATGTTCCACGCAGTAGGAGTTCCCACGGACGAATAATTGCAGAGGAATACTACTACCAGGAGCAGGGGAAATGTGATTCGTCTGCAAATGGTATTTCCTCGAAATATAGCATCACACAGAAGGGCAAACAAAATAGCCACTGGAAGAGTAATAAAGGCAAGCCAACGGCTGATTCCGCGGATGGCAGAGGCACCGGGAAGATATTTATAAAAGAAGTACCACAAACAAAAGCCATTCTTCCATACGACCATTAAAAACAACGAAATAGTGACAGCAGAAATCAGTGTTGTAATCAGTAAAAAAGAAATTTGTTTTTCTTTCTCCTTTTTTCGACAATCTTTTTGCCGTGTAAAGAACTGTAAAACAAAGTAGAGTACGGAAAAAATAGTCAATAGAATCAGCACAATCGGAGAAAACCCTGTTTTTAGATGATAAATGGAAGGGTCAAGACCGAGTACATTATTGACGTCTTTTCCAATTATATTAGAAAGCGAAGGGGCATAGAGTAAAATATCGCCCCAGTTGCGGCCGCCGACTTTTTCGAACGTAGGAAGATAAAGCAAAACGAAAGGAATCAACGAACAGAGAGCGAGGAAAGCATATAGCATCCATTCTATCCAGTGTCGAAATACTATTTTAAAGAAGAGTATAATATCTGCCCGCTTTGTGAAAAAAAGGTTTACACAAAGAAAACAGGCGAGGGCAATTAGAATAAACAGACAAGTAAAGTAGGCAACATAGAAAGCAGTATAAAAAAGCAGGATAAAAATACCCAGTCCCAGAAGAGCATAGGGAATGCGTCTTTTGCAGTCAAAATATGTGATGTAGTAATACATACAAATGAGGATCAGAGGAAGGAAACTTTCGGCAATCATCTGTGGATTGCAGACAATTGCATAATAGCCATTGGAAAAAGAAAACCCAATTACTGCTAAGAGGGCTGCCCAACAGGTCGATTTTAAGCAATGTCTCATAAAAAAATAAAGAGCAATGCTTCCGAAAAAATGTACGGCAATAATCGAATACTTGAAAGCGGAATACATATTGACTCCACATATCCACAGAAGACTGTCTGTCTCTTATACACATCT
>CALZPS010000219.1 GCA_945827765.1 uncultured Lachnospiraceae bacterium
ATATAGTCCCACAAAAGAGGTCGATTTGCGGTCAGAATATGTTTCCTGTGGTCCTCTTCCGTACCAGCATAATTTCCCTTCCTGCGCTGTATGTGCGGGCATACGGAAGGCGAAACCGATTCGAGGGAGCGAGTCTGTGCCGCATTCGTTGAGGACAGAGCCGTTCCAGCGGATGCCTTCGCTGCCGATGGTCCATGTAATCTGTGCGCGTATATTTGATTTCTCCCACAGCAATTGTGCTTCGATCATTACAAGTTCTTCACATTTATGGACAGACAGCGAAACAACCTCGTACGGTGTATGCACTTGCGTGCGGTCGCTGCAGCAAGCATCGTCCGCAGCAGATAAGCAGGCCGTCTCGTTAAGTCCCTCTCTAATCCATTCGCCGGCATATTTTTGAGGGGGTTCATGTGTGCCTTCGTCGATGCCTGTGGGTGCACGGAAAAACTGGAATTGTCCTCCGGAAATCACTTCCTCGCCGCTTTTGCAAATGGAATCAAAAGCAGCTGTTTTTTTGTTAAAGGTGACGTTCATCTCAGCGGTGCTGACGGTCAGCGTGTTTTCAGTTTCTATGATGTGCAAATTTCCCATAAACAGCGGAGTCTGTTCAGGCATCAAGTGTTTGCCGGACAGGGAAATCTGTTTCTGGAAAATCGGATGTCCGGAGGAGGCATAGAAGGTGTCTTCACTCTGTACGATGCGGCAGTTCAAGTAACTTTCGCCGTCTTCTATGAAAAGCCCCTGACCGGAAATTTGAGCCAGTATTGCATCCAGCGGGATTTCATCACTCATTCCTGCGGCAGCACTCAATTCATGGGTTCCGGAGAGCAGCACAATGCCATCCTTTATCACTTCCCAGCTTAATGCGTAGCCGCAAAGACTGCGGGAGTGGAATTCATTGTCCACGCTCCAGACTGTTTTTTGGGTGTATGAACCGGTGGCCGGGTCGGGGACATATGCAAGACGGGAATTTATCTGCACCGGTGACTGGATATTTTTTACTTCCTCAGTGCCGGGTTTTACAGATAAATCGGGGAACACCACTCCGTTTAAACACATATCCAAGGTCGGGTCGGTCACTTCTTCTCCAAATGCGCCTCCATATACGAAACGACCATCTTTCAAAATCGCTTTATCTGCAAAATCCCAGATAAAGCCGCCCTGAAACCGGGGATATTTGCGGATGGCGTTCCAGTATATGTCAAAGTTTCCGTTGCTGTTGCTTTTTGCATAGGCATACTCGCAGCAGATGAACGGACGTAAATCGTTCGTGTTGGACATACAGTTTTCAATCCAGTCCAGTGTGGGATACATCGGAGCCAGAATGTCGGAAATATTCGGACCCGGGTTTGCGGATTCATATTGTACATAACGGGTTTTGTCATATTCTTTTATCCAGCCGTACATGGCAGCCTGATTCATGCCGGAGCCGGATTCATTTCCAAGAGACCAGAGCAGGATGCTGGGGTGGTTTTTGTCCCGCAGCACCATACGGGAGGCGCGGTCCATGTAAGCGGATGTCCATTCCTGGGAGGCGCTTAGCTGCCCGCCGATGCCATGTGTCTCCACGTTTGTCTCGTCAATCAGATAAAGACCAAGCTCGTCACACAGGTCATACCATTTTGTGTTGTCCGGGTAATGACATGTCCGCACGGCGTTGAAATTGAGCTGTTTCATGACGGCAATCTCTTTACGCATATGCTCTTCACTTACATAACGTCCGGTTTCCGGACAGAAATCATGGCGGTTGACCCCTCGGATTATCAGTCGCTTTCCGTTAAGCAGAAGGACTCCCTCTTTGGAGATACGCACCTCACGGAATCCTACCCGGCTGCTCTCCACATCCAGCACCGTACCGTCGGGGCTTACCAATTTGACAAGTACAGTGTACAGATATGGTGTTTCTGCTGTCCAGAGGACGGGGGCTGTGACCGGAAGTTCCACATTGGCAACATATTTTTCATCCAGATAGAAACCACAGTAGGCAAACGGAAGTGAGGAGGCAGTACTGATTTTTTGCAGCGAACTGTCATAAAGCTCGATTTCTGCGTGATTTTCTCCATACTGCGGGGCATGGTTGTGCGGCCATACTGTGACTTTTAAAGTTGCCGTATCATAATTGTTATTTCCCCCTTGCGGAAACAATGTCTCGACTTTGAAATCACGAATCCGTTGCGAGGGACGGCTGTACATACGTACACTGCGGGTAATGCCGTACAAATGCCAATAGTCCTGGTCCTCTAAGTAACTGCCGTCACAATACTTGATGACCTCGACCGCGAGTACATTTTCCCCGGCCTTCACATAAGGAGTAATACAAAATTCAGCGTTCAGCTTGCTGTCCTGCGAATAGCCGGCAAGATGCCCATTGACCCAGAGATAAAAGCAGCATTCTACACCCTCAAAATCAAGAAAAACGTCCCGATTCATGTGAATTTCATCCACTGTAAATGATGTCCGGTAGCATCCGGTCGGATTCTTTTCGGGGACAAGCGGCGCGTCCAGTTCATTTATCCCGTTCATCAGCTCGATTTCAAAATGCGAGGAACCTTCACTACGTTTAAATGGATAGAGGATATTCGTATAGACCGGTTTCCCGTAGCCCTGATATTCCCAACAGGAGGGAACAGGAATTTCATTCCATGTACTGTCATCATAGTCTTCTGCAAAAAAGTCTTTTGGCACAATCTGCGGGGAATCCACCATACAAAATTTCCACATGCCGTCAAGGGAAACGACATATTTGGAAACCATCCGGTCACAGCTAAGTGCCTGCTGCCCGGATTCATAAGCTCCGGAAGGGGTGTGCATGGGAACACGCATCCGTTGGAAAACGGAAGGATTCTCCCAGTCAAATCCGAAAGAATATGCGGGTGAATTTGTAAAAGCTGGATCATCACATTGTTTCATCATATCGCGAACCTCTCTTTCATTATATTGTTTTGATTGTAAAAGAAATCAGACTATGATAAAATGGCAAATATGGCAAAAGTTTTGTTATTTTTGGTAAATGTATAGGACGTGGCAGTTATGTGGGATAAAGGCAAAAGAGGAAAAACCTAATATGGAGAAACTACAGGCAAAAAACGGAAAAATAACGAACAGTATTGATTCCATGGAAAGTGATGTCAGCTATCGTTGTATCGGAGAAGATTTTGATGAGGGTGTGGTGGCATGCGGATTTATGAGAAAACGGACGAAGAGCAGGTCACAGATGGAGTTCCGAATTGGATATTACTGCGGTTTCTTTTTGCTGAGCGGAGGCGGCGTTTACGTGACGGGCAATGGGACAGAAATTCCGATTCGCGCAGGTGATTTTGTGCAGCGGTTGCCGAATGAAGTGCATTCCACCTATGTGAAACCGGACGGAGAATGGCTGGAATTTTTTATTAGTTTTGGCAAAGGCCGATACGAAATATTGCGAGCTCTTGACTTGTTGCCAGAGGAGTGTGTAAGCAGATGTCCGATTCAGAAAAAGCTGCCGGAGTGTGCGGCACATCTGGAATGCCTGAAAAAAATATCAGACGGGGAATTATGAATTGCACTGGCCAGTCATGAGAG
>CALZPS010000220.1 GCA_945827765.1 uncultured Lachnospiraceae bacterium
CCGACGGACGTTTCAGCGGTGCATCGAGAGGTGCATCCATCGGTCATGTCTCTCCGGAGGCTGCCGTGGGCGGACCAATCGCTCTGGTGGAAGAGGGCGATATCATTAAGATCAATATTCCGGAACTGAAACTTGAGTTGGACATCAGTGAGGAAGAAATGGCTGCAAGAAAAGCAAAATGGCAGCCCAGAGAGCCGAAAATCAAGACGGGTTATCTGGCAAGATATGCGTCCATGGTATCCTCAGGAAACAGAGGAGCCATTCTGGAAGTACCAAAGAATAAGTAGGAGGCAGAAGTTCCAATGCAATTGACAGGAGCAGAAATAGTAATAGAATGTTTGAAGGAGCAAGGCGTGGATACCGTTTTCGGATATCCGGGCGGAGCAATTTTGAATGTATACGATGAATTATATAAACACAGTGGTGAAATCCATCACATTCTGACATCGCATGAGCAGGGGGCATCTCATGCCGCCGACGGATATGCGCGCGCGACCGGAAAGGTTGGAGTCTGTTTTGCCACGAGCGGTCCGGGGGCGACCAATCTGGTGACCGGGATTGCCACCGCATATATGGATTCCATTCCGATTGTGGCAATCACCTGCAATGTGGGTGTGTCTCTGCTTGGAAAAGACAGTTTTCAGGAAATTGATATTACCGGAGTGACAATGCCGATTACCAAGCATAATTATATTGTAAAAGATGTCGCTGATCTGGCACCGACCATCCGCCGGGCGTTTGAAATCGCCAAATCCGGGCGTCCGGGTCCGGTGTTGATTGATATCCCGAAAGACGTGACTGCAAATAAGACCGAATATGTCAAAGCAGAGATAGAGGCATATGCAGCGAATGATTCGAATATCAGCGAAGAATGTTTAAATACAGCTGTGAAGATGATGAAAGAATCTTCCAAACCGTATATTTTTGTAGGCGGAGGAGCCATTCTCTCAGGTGCAAGTGAGGAATTACGTACATTTGTTGATTTGTTAGATGCACCGGTTACCGATTCTTTGATGGGAAAAGGCGCATTTCCGGGGACGGACAGCCGTTATACCGGTATGCTCGGCATGCACGGGACCAAGACTTCCAATTATGGAGTCAGCGAATGCGATCTGCTGGTGGTAATCGGAGCACGTTTCAGTGACCGTGTAACCGGCAATGCCAAGAAATTCGCCAAACATGCCAAAATCCTGCAAATCGATATCGATCCGGCAGAAATGAACAAGAATGTTATTCTGGATGCTCAGATTGTCGGCGATGTCAAGACAGTTCTGCATCAACTGAATGCGCGGCTTGACCAACAGTCCCATGCGGAATGGATGGAACAGATACAGTCATACAAACAGAAATATCCGATGAAATATCACAGAGGTATACTGTCCGGTCCGTTTGTGGTAGAAGAAATTTACCGTCAGACGGCAGGCGATGCCATTATTGTGACCGAAGTCGGACAGCATCAGATGTGGGCTGCACAGTATTACCTTTATTCCGCCCCGCGCACACTGTTGACTTCCGGCGGGCTGGGAACTATGGGCTATGGACTGGGCGCAGCTCTGGGCGCAAAAACTGGATGCCCGGACAAAACAGTCATCAATATTGCCGGAGACGGATGTTTCCGTATGAATATGAATGAGCTGGCGACCGCGGTCAGACATCAGATACCGGTGATCGAGGTGGTCATCAACAATCATGTGCTGGGCATGGTACGTCAGTGGCAGAATCTGTTTTACGGAAAGCGATATTCGGCAACAGTCCTAAATGATGGTGTTGATTTCGTGAAACTGGCAGAGGCTATGGGCGCTGTCGGTCTGCGGGCAGCGACAGAGGAAGAGTTCAAAGAGGCTCTGGCAACTGCCATGTCACTTGGCAGACCGGTTCTGATTGATTGTCAGATTGACAGTGACGACAAGGTTTGGCCGATGGTCGCACCGGGTGCAGCCATCAATGAGGCGTTTGATGAGGATGATTTAAACAATAAATAAAGTAATGGGAGGATATAAACATGAGCAGAGTATATAACTTTTCAGCCGGACCGGCTGTACTGCCGGAGGAAGTATTAAAATCTGCGGCAGAAGAGATGATGGATTACAAAGGAACCGGGATGTCTGTGATGGAGATGAGCCATCGCTCCAAGGCATTTGAGGAAATTATCCAGACAGCAGAGGCTGATCTGCGGGAATTGATGCAGATTCCTGACAACTACAAAGTATTGTTTTTACAAGGGGGAGCATCTCAGCAGTTCGCCATGATTCCGATGAATTTGATGAAGAACAGAGTGGCAGACTATATCATTACCGGTCAGTGGGCAAAAAAGGCTGCGCAGGAAGCAGAAAAATACGGGAAAGTGAATCGGGTTGCATCTTCCGCAGACAAGACATTCTCCTACATCCCGGACTGCAGCGATCTGCCGATTTCCGAGGACGCAGATTATGTTTACATCTGTGAAAATAATACGATTTACGGAACCAAATTCAAAGAGCTTCCGAATACAAAAGGCAAGATTCTGGTATCCGATGTTTCTTCCTGTTTCTTGTCTGAGCCAATCGATGTGAGCAAGTACGGTCTGGTTTATGGCGGCGTGCAGAAGAATATAGGTCCTGCCGGAACCGTAATCGTCATTATCCGCGAGGATTTGATTTCTGAGGATGTATTGCCGGGAACACCGACAATGCTTACCTACAAGACGCATGCAGATGCAAATTCTCTGTATAACACGCCTCCGGCTTATGGTATTTATATCTGTGGAAAAGTATTCCAGTGGCTGAAGGCGATGGGCGGACTTTCCGTAATAAAGGAACGTAATGAGAGAAAAGCAAAACTTTTATATGATTACCTTGATCAGAGCAAGCTTTTCAAAGGCACCGTGGAGCCGAAAGACCGTTCTCTGATGAATGTTCCGTTCGTGACCGGCAATGCAGAACTGGATGCAAAATTCGTAAAAGAAGCAAAGGCAGCAGGACTGGAAAACCTGAAAGGACACCGGACTGTGGGCGGTATGCGTGCAAGTATCTACAATGCAATGCCGTATGAAGGTGTAGAAGCATTGGTAGCATTTATGAAGAAGTTTGAAGAGGAGAATCTGTAAGATGTATAAATATCATTGCCTGAATCCAATCTCGGCGGTTGGAATTGATAATTTTGATGAAAACTATGTAAACTGCGCACAGCCCGAGGAAGCAGATGCGATATTGGTCCGCAGTGCGGTCATGCATGATATGACTTTCGGCAAGGAGCTCAAAGCGATTGCACGTGCCGGGGCAGGAGTCAACAACATTCCGCTGGAGGCCTGCGCAGAACAGGGAATCGTAGTATTTAACACGCCGGGCGCAAATGCAAACGGTGTGAAGGAACTTGTGATTGCCGGCATGCTGCTGGCATCCCGTGATATCATCGGCGGCATCAATTGGGTGCAGGAGCACGAGGAAGACGGTGATTTGGCAAAAGCGGCAGAGAAGGCAAAGAAAGCATTCGCCGGAACCGAGCTGGAACTGTCTCTTATACACATCTCCGAGCCCACGAGACCGTACTAGAT
>CALZPS010000221.1 GCA_945827765.1 uncultured Lachnospiraceae bacterium
ATAACCTTCATCCATTCGCTGCATTCACCGGACAAAACAGCAGTTTTACATTTCTCTTCAAATTCTTTACGATTGGAAAATTCGAGACATTCTATCTCGGGCAGCTGCGACAACAATTGGTAAGATTCTTCTTTCGTAAGAATCCGTCGGCGGACAGCTCCTTTTTGGCTGTCGACCGGACAAAAAATCACACCCCGTTCTTTGTATATTGGTTTTAACATGTAGTACTCATGCATTTCATGGCTGCCAGGCACATTTTTCAAAGTGATTCCTTCCACCTTGCAGACACCGTTACAGCCATATGAAATAAAATCTCCTTTTGAAAACATTTTCATCAGCTCCTCTCTGCAAAACAGAAAATGGATTGTATCGGGATATGGATGACAATCATATCTTGTTTGCTGCTATTTTCAGGTTACATATCAATTTTAGCAGAATAATCTGAATTTTGTAAGTGAAAAATTTTCAGATAGGTTTATTTTTTTATTGTAATAGAGAAATTTTGTGAAAAAAAATAGTTGATTTGGAGAAAAACAAAAATAAGAACACTTGAAAGATTCTTCAAGAAAGTGTATGATTCTAAACGGAGACAGGAAAGTCTATTTGTTGTTGGTTGTCGGGCATACTATCAAAGCGTCCGGCGGACACTTTTGAATGCAAGTGTTATGAAAGAGAGGATATGTTATTATGAGTATTCGTATTGGAATTTTAGGTTATGGAAATCTGGGACGAGGTGTGGAATGTGCGGTCAGGCAGAATCCTGATATGGAGTTGGTGGCAGTGTTTACAAGGCGCAAGCCGGAAGACCTCAGTATTATGACAGAAAAAGCTGCGGTATGCCATGTGGATGAGGCGGCAGCGTGGAAAGATAAAATAGATGTCTTGATTCTGTGTGGAGGAAGCGCGACAGATTTGCCGGAGCAGACGCCGGTATTTGCGAAACTGTTCAATGTTGTGGACAGCTTTGATACTCATGCAAAGATTCCACAGCATTTTTCAAATGTTGATGCAGCGGCAAAAGAAAGCGGAAAAGTAGGTATCATTTCCGTCGGCTGGGATCCGGGAATGTTTTCCTTGAACAGAATGTATGCGAATGCGATTTTGCCGGATGGCAAAGATTATACATTCTGGGGCAAGGGTGTCAGTCAGGGACATTCTGATGCAGTACGCAGAATTGAAGGCGTAAAAAATGCAAAACAGTATACGATTCCGGTGGATGCGGCATTGGAGGCTGTCAGAAACGGAGAAAATCCGGAGCTTACGACCAGACAGAAACATACCAGAGAGTGTTTCGTGGTACTGGAAGAGGGGGCAGATGCAGCAAAGGTGGAAGAAGAGATCAAGACAATGCCGAACTATTTTGTAGATTATGATACGACGGTACACTTTATCAGTGAAGAAGAATTACTTAGAGACCACAGTGGCATTCCACACGGTGGATTTGTGATTCGCAGTGGACGTACCGGCTGGGAGAAAGAGAATAGCCATGTGATTGAATACAGCCTGAAACTGGATTCAAATCCGGAATTTACAGCCAGTGTCATTGTTGCTTATGCAAGGGCAGCGTATCGTTTGGCTCGTGAAGGACAGAGCGGATGCAAAACCGTATTTGATATCGCTCCTGCATACTTGAGTGCAAAGAGCGGAGAAGAACTTCGGGCAACCCTTTTGTAGGAACAATAGAATGCCGGATTGCTGAGAATAAAACAGTGCCGGACTGTCGAAGAATTGAATCAATACGGCGTACAACGCCGGAGAAGGGAGAAAAAATGACAACCAGAACGGAGCGTGTGGAAAATATGGCGGGTGGAGACGGCCATGTGATTATCAAACATCTTCTCGGGGACAAGGAGTTAAACGGAAAGTGCAGACTTTATGCACAGGTGACAATTGAGCCAGGATGTTCTTTGGGATATCATGAGCATCATCAGGAAAGCGAAACTTATTATATCCTTTCGGGAAAAGGCGAATATAATGACAATGGCAGCTGCCGTCCGGTGAAAGCCGGAGATGTGACATTTACCCCGGATGGGTGCGGTCATGGACTGAAAAATACAGGGCTGGATGATTTGGTATTTATGGCACTGATTATTCTGGATTGAGAGTTTTCAACAGGTGATTAACGAATAAAGTGTAAAGTCTTATGAAATATAAAATAGGCTTTACACTTTTTTACATACCTAAAATAAAGAAATCATGCCTCTTCCCACGTCAACTCTGTAACTACCGTATTCGTCATGAAAGAGCGGTTTGAAAAATAGCACCAAAAAGAACCTGCATTTCTACTGTTTTTTGTGGAATCGCCGAAACATTTTTTAACCTCTGGACTTTCAAAACAAAAGTGATAAAATGTCAGGGAACGTTGCAATGTGGATGCAGACAAGGTTGTCTGATTGCAGCGTTGATGTTTTTTGAAGGAGTGGATAGAATATGGTTACAGATATGACAGAAGGCTTGATTTTTAAAACATTATGGAAGTTTACGATTCCCATGCTGCTCAGTGTGATGTTCCAGCAGTTATATAATATTGCAGATAGTGTGATCGCAGGAAAATTTGTCGGAGTGAATGCGCTGGCAGCGGTTGGGGCGTCTTATCCGATAACAATGCTTTTTATGGCAGTGGCGACGGGACTAAATATCGGATGTTCCGTGGTGATTTCATTATATTTTGGAGCAAAGGAATATTCCCGAATGAAATGTGCGGTTAGTACTTCCTTGTTCGGGACGGCTGGTATCAGTCTGTTTTTGAGCGTGTTCGGGCTGATATTTTGCCGGCCGTTGTTAAAGCTTTTGCACACACCAACGGATATTTTTGAGGACTCGGCATTATATTTGAATATTTATGTACTGGGACTTTTGTTTTTGTTTTTATATAATATCTGTACCGGGATTTTTACTGCCTTGGGAGACTCCAGAACGCCGCTGTACTTTTTGATAGCATCCTCCGTCGGAAATATTATCCTCGATCTTGTGTTTGTCATCTGCTTTGAGTTGGGAGTGGCAGGTGTGGCTTGGGCGACCTTTCTGGCGCAGGGCGTCTCTTCCATACTGGCATTTGTCACTTTGAAAAAGCATCTCATTCAAGTGCAGGGAAAAAGTGAGAAGAGATTTTCCGTGCCGATGTTGTGGAAGATTATGGAAGTTGCAGTTCCAAGCATTCTCCAACAGAGCTTTATTTCTGTGGGCAATCTGTTTGTGCAGGGTTTGGTCAACAGTTTTGGCTCGACAGTAGTGGCAGGGTATTCCGCAGGAATGAAGGTGAATACATTTGCGATTACGTCATTTACTACATTGGGAAACGGAGTGTCCAGTTTTACCGCGCAGAATATCGGTGCCGGGAAATTAAAGCGAGTGTCCGACGGATGGAAATGTGGAATTGGACTGGTGTTTTGTGTGGCGATACCCGTATTCCTTTTGTTTTTCTTTGTCGGAACTCCAATCATTCAATTATTTGTGAATGAGGGCGGAGGAGATGCGTTGGAGGTTGGCGTACGTTTTCTTCGTATTGTATCTCCA
>CALZPS010000222.1 GCA_945827765.1 uncultured Lachnospiraceae bacterium
ATTTCATAACATCCAAACAAAGAGGTAAAAAAAATGACTACTATAAAGAAGAATATTCCTTTTTACATTTTTATCATACTTGTATTTTATGTTTTGCCGCTGGCAATAATAGACACCGGAAGCGGCATGTTTTTTCTATTACTTGTATTTCCGATTTTGACTTTTATTGCATCGATTGTTTACGGAGTCAAAAACGGTTTCCGATTCTATTTCCCTCTGCTTACCACATTACTATTTGTGCCATCCGTTTATATACATTATAATTCCAGTGCCAATATTTACGCTGTTGGTTATGGTGTCATTGCCCTGATTGGAGTTTTAATTGGCGCTTTCTTCCATAAAATCCGAAGAAAATAGGTTTCAATAACTTATTTCTTCTTTTTCATCATACTGGCTTTTATCACGGATTTCTCGCCGTAGCGCTCGCGTATCTTCTCCATCGCGGCGTTAAGCTTTTTGTGCTTTTCATCGGGTTCTTTGGGCGGCTCGATATCAAAAATAGTAAGCTGCTGTGGAGTCTGCGCATCTTCCAGTTTCGCCGTGCGGATACCCAAAAGCCGCACCGGCTCTCCGCTCCACGCCTCCTGAAACAACTGACATGCCGTTTCCCAGATTTCTTTCTCTTCATCCGTTGGTTTCGCAAGCTGCATCTGATGGGACATCGTCTGAAAATCAAAATATTTGACTTCCATGCTGACCATCTGCGCCTTCTTCCCGGCTTTTTTCAGCCTCCCGGACACACTTTCCGCCAATTCACGAAATACGTTCTGTACTTCTTCATAGGTACTTGCATCCTCTGAGAGCGTCGTGGAATTACCGATTCCTTTTGCCTCCGCCTGTTCCGTCTGTACCTTGTCATCGCCGATGCCGTTTGCAAACTCCCATAGCATGCGCCCGTGACTTTTCAGATGCAATGTAATCAGATCGACATCTGCATTCGCCAAATCCCCGATCGTATAGATTTCCAATTTATTTAATGTCTCCACGCTGGAACGCCCCGCCATAAATAAATCGCCAATCGGCAGAGGCCACATTTTCAGCGTCACCTCTTCCGGAAACAAGGTATGTACTTTATCCGGCTTTTCAAAATCCGAAGCCATCTTTGCCAATAACTTGTTGGAAGAAATCCCTACATTTACAGTAAAACCATATCGTTTCTTTACTTCGTTTTTTATCTCCGTTGCCGCCGCCACCGGAGAGGCAAACCTTTCAGCAATGTTTGTGAAATTCATATAACATTCATCTATACTGACCTGCTCGATTTCCGGCGTATAAGTGCGCAGAAAATCCATCAATTGTCGACTCTTATCCCGATACATTTTGTGGTCGGGAGCTGCCATCACCAGATTCGGGCACTTACGAAAGGCATTCGCCACCGGTTCCCCGGTACGAATGCCGTATTTTTTTGCAGGGACAGACTTCGCCAATACCACGCCGTGGCGTGACTTCTGATCCCCGCCGATGATGGCGGGGATTTCGCGAATGTCTGTCTGTGCTCCGTTTTTCAGTTGTTCCACCGCTGTCCAACTCAAGAACGCGGAATTGACATCAATATGGAAAATGACAGGCTGCATAAGATTTTTGTTCCTTTCCTCACTGCTCCTTTGGCAGTTGTTTTACGCTCGCACTCAATTCGCCGTCAACCACGTCAATCAGAATTGTATCACCTCTTCCGACATTTCCGCCAAGAATCAATCTTGCCGCCAGTGTTTCCACATGTTTCTGCAAATATCTCTTCAGTGGTCTTGCTCCGTACATCGGATCGTAACCGCCATCCACCACATAGTGTTTGGCAGACTCCGTCAGTTCCACACAAAGCTCCCGCTCCGTCAGACGTTCGTTGACATCATTCAGCAACAAGTCAATAATGTCATAAATATTGTCTTTCGTCAACGGTTTGAACATAATAATCTCATCCAGACGATTCAAGAATTCCGGTCTGAAATGCATCCTCAGTTCGTTCATCACCATATCCTGATTCTCTTGTTTGAGTGTTCCGTCCTCCTCAATGCCCTCAAGAAGATATTGCGCACCAATATTGGATGTCATAATCAAAATCGTATTTTTAAAGTCCACTGTACGTCCCTGCGAATCGGTAATCCGTCCGTCGTCAAGTACCTGCAGCAGGACATTGAATACATCCGGGTGTGCCTTCTCCACTTCATCGAAAAGGACAACGGAATAAGGTTTTCTGCGCACTGCCTCGGTCAGCTGTCCGCCTTCGTCATAGCCGACATATCCCGGAGGAGCCCCAATCAGTCTGGACACGGAATGTTTCTCCATATATTCACTCATATCAATACGCACCATATTGCTCTCATCGTCGAACAGACTCTGTGCCAATGCTTTGGCAAGCTCTGTCTTTCCGACGCCGGTCGGTCCCATGAACAAGAAGGAGCCAATCGGTTTATCCGGGTCTTTGATGCCGGCCTTGGAACGGATAATGGCCTCGGTGACCATCTCCACACCGACGTCCTGCCCGACTACCCGCTTGTGCAGTTCATCCGCCAAATGCAATGTTTTGTTGCGCTCGCTCTCGTTGAGTTTCGCCACCGGAATCCCGGTCCAGCGGGAAACAATGCGGGCGATTTCTTCGTCTGTCACCGCCTCATGTACCAGAGACATCTCCTTCTCCCGCACACGTTCTTCTTCCTCATCCAACTGTTTCATAAGCTGAGGCAGACGGCCATACTGCAATTCTGCTGCCTTGTTCAGGTCGTACTTCTGCTGTGCCATCTGGATTTCCTTATTGACCTGCTCGATTTCCTCGCGGATTTTCTGTACCCGCTCCACGGAAGCCTTTTCATTGTCCCATTGGGCTTTCTTTCCGGAAAATTCCTCCCGCAATCCGGCCAGTTCTTCCTGCAGATGCTCCAGACGCTCGCGGCTTAACCGGTCTTCTTCTTTCTTCAATGCCTCTTCTTCAATCTCCAACTGCATGATACGGCGGCTTAATTCATCCAGTTCGGTCGGCATGGAATCCAGTTCCGTCTTGATCAGTGCGCACGCCTCATCCACCAGATCGATTGCCTTATCAGGCAGGAATCTGTCGGAAATATAACGGTGGGAAAGTGTCGCTGCCGCCACCAGCGCGCTGTCGGTGATTTTTACTCCATGGTAAACCTCATACCGTTCTTTCAGACCACGCAGGATGGAGATTGCGTCCTCCACGGTCGGCTCATCCACCAGAACAGGCTGGAATCTTCTCTCCAATGCCGCGTCTTTTTCAATATACTGGCGGTACTCGTCCAATGTCGTCGCCCCGATACAGTGCAGTTCGCCTCTTGCCAGCATCGGCTTGAGCATATTGCCCGCGTCCATCGCTCCGTCTGACTTGCCCGCACCGACAATGGTATGCAGTTCATCAATGAACAGAATAATCTTTCCGTCGCTGTTTTTCACATCTTCCAGAACAGCTTTCAAACGTTCCTCGAACTCTCCGCGATATTTCGCACCGGCTACCAGCTGTCTCTTATACACATCTCCGAGCCCACGAGACCGTACTAGATCT
>CALZPS010000223.1 GCA_945827765.1 uncultured Lachnospiraceae bacterium
CAGCAGATATCGTGTCTGCTGTTTCATCTCCGAAAATGGGACAGGAGATGTATCTTGAAATTGGATGAATCGAGATTCTACATCTTATTAGTAGTATTTCCGGCTGCATAATCGCGGCACTATTTTCAAACGTTTAAAAGTAAAGGTAATGAAAAGACAAAATATTCAAAGAACAGGAGGGATAGGTTGTATGTAAAAAATTTTGTAATCTGTGACAGGGAAGAACAGTATGCCAAAAATCTGCTGCAAATGTTTACCCGAAGGAAAATGCAGGAAGTTCAACTTTTCCTGTTTCAAACGGTGGAAGAACTGAAAAGATTTGCTCAGCAAAAGACAATCCATATTTTGTTGATTGATGAGGAATATCCACAGGACCAGCGCCTGCAGATTGCTGCAAAGGAACGATATGTACTGGTGAAAAATGCAGTGGAAACGCTGTCTGACCGGGAGAAAGGAATTTATCGTTATCAGAGTGCAGGACAAATATGGCGGCAGATTTTTACACGGCAAATACCGGTATGGCAGAATGCGGAAACAGGCGCTGTGCGGGCAGTGGCCAGGACAAAAGGCGAACTTATTGCAGTGTATTCACCTATTCACCGCATAGGAAAGACATCCTTCGCGTTGGAACTGGGGAAAAAACTGGCACAAAAGGAGCCGGTACTGTATCTCAATCTGGAAGAATATGCGGGAGATGCGTTTTGCTTTCGGGAAGACACAGGACAAGAACAGAATCTGGCTGATTTGATTTATTATTTCAGGCAGAGAAAAGAAAATCTTGTCATCCGTATGAGCACAATGACAGGTCAGGACGGGCGGCTGGATTATATTTTGCCGATGCCGTATGTGCAGGATATGCAGGCGGTGAAAGGGGAGGAGTGGATAAAACTGTTTGCATGTATATTGGAAGAATGCATTTATGAGAAGGTGATTCTGGATTTGGGAGACAGTGTTAACGGAATATTGGATATTTTGGAGCAATGTGCGGTTGTGTACACTCCGTATATCGAGGAGGCGGCAGCGAAAGCGAAGCTGAATCAGTATTTTGAAAATCTGAGGAGGACAGGCAGAGAAAGTATTTTGGAAAAGACAATCCAGAAAAAGATGCGGGTGTGAAAGATGCGGGAAGAGGAAATATACGAGCGTGTATTCGAACGGATGGATATGAATCGTGAATTGGAAGATGAAGAAGTGGCTGAACTGATTCATGAAGTATTAAAGGAGGTATGCGAGGAAGAGTATTTTCCCCTGGAAGAGCAAATCTGTCTGAGCCGCCGCCTGTTTCACTCGTTTCGGAAACTGGATGTATTGCAGGAGTTGATAGAAGATGAATCCGTCACGGAAATTATGATTAATGGAGTAGAGGATATCTTTCTGGAGAGAAACGGGCAGATTTGTCGTTCCGACAAACGCTTTCTGTCGGAAGAAAAACTGGGAGATGTGATACAGCAGATTGTGTCGGGAACCAATCGATATGTAAACGAGTTGTCGCCGATTGTGGATGCAAGGTTGGAGGACGGTTCCCGCGTCAATGTGGTATTGAAACCGGTAGCACTGAATGGGCCGATAATGACTATTCGTAAGTTTCCCCGGGATAAGGTCACGATGGAGCAATTAATTGGCTGGGGCAGCGTCAGCGAGGAGGCGGTGAAATTTCTGGAATTGCTTGTGAAGGCAAAATACAATATCTTCGTCAGTGGCGGAACCGGATCCGGCAAAACCACATTTTTAAATGCACTGTCTGACTATATCCCGAAGGATGAGCGGATTATCACGATTGAGGATAATGCCGAACTGCAGATAAAAGGTGTGCCGAATCTGGTGAGACTGGAGGCGAGAAATGCCAATCTGGAAGGAGAAGGAGCGGTGACGATTCGTGACTTAATCAAGGCGGCACTGAGGATGCGGCCGGATCGTATCATTGTGGGAGAGGTGCGTGCAGAGGAGACCGTAGATATGATTTCATCTGCCATGCTCAACGGACACAGTGGTTCAATGTCAACCGGACATGCCAATAATCCTGCAGATATGTTAAACCGCTTGGAAACAATGATGATGATGGGAATCGATTTGCCGCTGACCGCGATTCAGAGACAGATTGCGTCCGCGCTGGACATTATCATTCATCTGGGACGGCTTCGGGATAAGAGCAGAAAGGTGCTTGAGATTACAGAAGTGCTGGGATACAGAAATGGACGAATACAGACACAGACATTGTATCAATACAGAGAGGAGGGCGTAGAAGATGGAAAAATTAAAGGAACACTTGTGAAGGTGGAGGAACTTACTCGCAGGGACAAGCTGCTGGCAGCAGGATATCCGAAACAGGGAGTATGCAATGGCGATACTTCGGGCAGCGGCTCTGATGGCGGTTCTGGCGTATCTGTTCTACAATAGTTGGATAGCCTTTCCGATGCTGGCACCATTGGGTGCAGTCTATTTGTACCAATGGAGAGAAGAATGCTGTCGGGAAAAAGAAACCATATTTCGGGTACAGTTTCGTGATGCCATGCAAGTGTTGGCATCTGCGCTGCGAACCGGATATTCGGTAGAGAATGCAATCCGTGAAACCGAGAAAGAATTGCGGCCTATGTATCCGCAGTCGTGCAGAATCAGGGATGAATTTGAACGAATGGTGCACAGGCTGGATATGAATATGACGGCAGAGCAGGTGCTGAAGGACTTTGCACGGCATGTCGCACAGGAAGATGTACAGCATTTTGCTGATGTGTTTGTCACTGCCAAAAGAACCGGCGGAGATAGCATCGCTATCCTTAAGTCTTCCATTCGTACCATCTCGGACAAGATAGAAGTTGAGAGGCAGATTCAGACAATGCTGGCATCGAAAAAACTGGAGTTTCAGATTATGTGTGTGGTTCCGCTGGGAATGATGTTGTATATGCGTTTTTCATTCTTTGAATTTTTGTCCGTACTTTATGGAAATACGTTGGGAGTTCTGGTGATGACGGTGTGTTTGGCAGTTTATATTGCTGCATACCGGATCGGAAAGAAGATAATACAAATTGAAGTATAGCTGGTGAGTAGAGAAACGGATAAAAATGAGGCGAAAGACAGCAAATGAGGAAACAGATAAGAATGAGGTGAAAGACAGCAGGTGAAGAAACGGATGGGAATAAAAAACAGGACAGATGAAAAATGGAAAGGAATATATCGGAAAATGGGACTGGTATTTCTGTCGGCGGGAATCGTATCCGTTTTGGTTTTTGTGGCAGATAACCGGCAGTCTCTGCCTGTAGACAAAGACGGGAACAATGTGTTGAAACGAAACAGTTATGGTGAAGGAGAACGGACGGAAGAACTGAGGATACAAATCGGAGATAACGAAGAGAATTATACGGTAACAGTAGGTGAACAGAAATATTCAGAGGAAGAACTGCAGAAAGTATTTGAACAGTCTGCAAAGCTGTCTCCTTATACACATCTGACGCTGCCGACGATACTCCTTGTGTAGATATCGGTGGTCGA
>CALZPS010000224.1 GCA_945827765.1 uncultured Lachnospiraceae bacterium
GAAACAAATAATCTATATCTGTGTCGTCATCCTATAATCTGCACTCCGTTTCCCGGTATGCTCCCGGGAATATAAAAAGCAGGATACTTCCCGTTCTCCGTAACGATAGCTTTGTGGCTGTTCTTTCCGGCAGCACTCCATCGCATAACCGCATCGTCCGGCAAATGAACATCCCTGTCCGGAAGATTCCGGTATCCATTCTCCTCCCATCCATATCTTCTGTTTTCTCTTTGCCCGCTTTGGTTCCGGCACCAAAACAGACTGCAAGAGCAGTTTTGTATAAGGATGCCACGGTTCCTCATAGATATCTTTCGTATTTCCGGACTCCACGATTCTGCCGGCATACATTACCCCTAATCTGCCGCACATATTGCGTATCACCTGCAGATCATGAGAAATAAAAATCCATGTGAGACTCTGTTCTTTGCGAATCTGCCGAAGCAATTCTAAAATCTGTCTCTGCGTTGTCAAATCTAGCGCAGAGACAGGCTCATCAAGCACCAGCAGACTTGGTTTTGATAACAATGCTCTGGCAATGGCAATACGCTGCTTTTGTCCGCCGGAAAATTCCGACGGGTATTTGTACATGGTTTCCTCTGACAGTCCTACTTTCCTCAAAATCTCTCTGACCGACTCCAAACGCATTTCACGAGAGTGTACACCATTTAACAATAACGGTTCTTCCAAAGTTGTCCCAATCGTATGGCGTGGATTTAACGAGGCATATGGCGACTGGAACACCATCTGGATTGCCCTCGATTGTTCCTTTGTGCGCCCTTTCGCAATCGACATTATTTTCTCCCCTTTATAATACATCTGCCCGGAAGTCGGCTCCGTCAGACCACAAAGTATCCGTGCAAGTGTCGTCTTTCCACAGCCGCTTTCTCCCACCAGACCAAAGCTCTCTCCCACTGACATGGCAAACGAAATATCCTGCACTGTCTCTTCCGGCTGTTTGCGTTTCCACAGCCCAAAGTTCTGATACTGCTTGGATATATGTTCAAGTCGTATTATTTCAGGCAGTTGTTCTATGTTTTCCGGCAATCGCTTTCCTGTTTTAACAGCTGATTGTCTCTGCGGCAGTGCGATTGCTCTGGCATTCTCTATCAGACTTTTCGTATAAGGTTCCTGCGGTTCATGATAAATCTGTTCCACCGCACCGGACTCCACGATGCGCCCGTCCTGCATGACCATTACCCGTTCTGCCAGAGATGCGATTACTCCAAAATCATGACTGACAATAAGCACTGCCATTTTTCTTTCCGAGGCAATGCGTCCTAATCTGCTCAATAGTTGCCTCTGTACCGTCACATCCAGCGCGGTCGTCGGCTCATCGGCAATCAAAAGAGTAGGCTCACAGGCAAGAGCGATTGCCAGCACAATCCGCTGTCTCTGGCCGCCCGACAACTCAAACGGGTATTTTCCCAACACATTCTTCGTCTGTCGGATATCGACCATATGGAGTAATTCTGCCACCCTCGCATCAACTTCTTGACGGCTCATATGTCCCTGATGTCGTGAAATGGTCTCTCTCAATTGCATCCCCACTTTCAAGCTGGGATTCAGATAGGTCAATGGGTCTTGAAACACCATTGCCGCTCGGCTTACTCCGTCTGTAAATTCCAACTCATCACAGCTCATTTCCGCCTGCGGCGGCAATACTCCCATAATTGCCCGCATCAAGGTGCTCTTTCCACAGCCTGACTCCCCGATCAGGCCGACGATTTCTCCCGGCTCAACATGCAGGGATACCCGGTCTGCCACGCGGATTATCCCACCATCTGTATGAAATTGTACAGTTAAATTTCTCACGTTGAGCAGACTCACGTTTGTCCTTCCTCCAGTCCGGTTCCGATTAAATTCAATGCCACAAGCAGCAGACACAATATAAGTACCGGGAACAACATCTGCCACGGATAAAGCCGCATCTGCAGACGGCCTTCCGAAATCAATGTTCCCAAACTCGCCTCAGGCGCTGCGATGCCCACTCCGACAAAGCTTAAAAAAGCTTCAGTAAAAATTGCCTTTGGAATAAAATATGTCAGATTGACGATCAGCGGTCCGGCTGCATTTGGAAGTATATGGTGCCGGATAATCCGTCCGGAAGATGCCCCCAAAAGACGCGCAGCCTGACAATATTCACTTGTTTTCAGCCGCAGAACTTCCCCGCGCACAATACGTGCCGTCTCAATCCAACCACAAATACAAATCCCCAGCAGGATACTGCCCGCATTGGAACCAAGCACCAATGTAATCAAAATTACATACAACAAAGAGGGAATCGCATCCACTACATCCGCCGTGCGCATCACAAGTTGATCGATGATGCCGCCGAAATATCCTGCTGCCGCGCCAAGCAATGTGCCGGTGATACCGCTAAGCAAGGCGCTTCCCAGACCGATTGAAAGACTCAATCTCGCACCATACCATACCCGCGTAAATATATCACGTCCGAACTTGTCCGTACCGAACCAGTGCGCCATGGAAACACCCAAATTCGCAGCTTTTGCATCCTGCCCCGAATAGGAATACGGACTTACTATCGGAATGAACACCGCCAACAGTACAACAAGAACGAGCAGCACACAGCCTGTCCAAAACTTTTTTTGCTCCGCCCGTTTTTTTCTTTCCATCTATTCACCTCCCGCCAGACCGATGCGCACTTTGGGATTTAAATATGCACACAGCAGGTCAACCAGAAGATTTACTCCAATAACCACCGCTCCCATAAAAACTGTCAGCCCCAGAATCAGTGTATAATCCCGGTTGGCGATGGAACTGACAAACTCTCTCCCCAGCCCCGGTATCGTGAACACGCTCTCCACCACAAAGCTTCCGGTCAGTAAAAAAGCAGCAGCCGGTCCTGCGTAATTCAGCACCGGAAGCCACGCATTTTTCAAAATATGCACGTATACAATCCGCTTTTTGCTCAGTCCTTTTACTTTTGCCAGTATGACATAGTCCTTCTGCATCTCCCGCAGAAAACTGTTTCTCGTCATGCGCGTGATGACTGATGTCGGGTAAAGCGCCAATGTAAAAACCGGTAAAAGATAACTCTGCCAACTGTCAAGCCCCGTAACCGGAAGCACTTTTAGTTTCACTCCAAACAGCAAAAGCAGTATGATCGCCCACACAAAATTGGGGATTCCACTCCCCAGTATCGTTCCCAGCCAAATTCCGGTTCTGACTGTTTTGTTCCCTGTTGTCGCCTGCCAGATTCCCAGGGCCGTACCAACAAGCAAGGAAGCGCAAACTGCCAGCAGACCCAGTTTACCGGTTGCAGGAAATGCACGGGCAATCACTTCTACAACAGAAACGCCCGGTTTCTTATAAGAAATTCCCAAATCCCCATGCAGCAGATTACTCAAGTATAATTGATACTGCTGAAAAAGCGGCTTTGAAAGTCCATACTCTGCCTCGATTTCCGCCTGCACATGGGCGGAAGTATTGCCCGTCTCAAAAGGG
>CALZPS010000225.1 GCA_945827765.1 uncultured Lachnospiraceae bacterium
TTCACACTTCCGATTTGGTGTGATTCCATCGGTACATTTCTGATTGCGTATATCGCGGGACCGGTGTGTGGCGGCATTGTGGGATTCACAAACAATATCATCTATGGAATTTTTGTGGAACAGCAATCGGTTTACTGTATAGCCGGAGCATTGATTGGTGTTCTCGCCGGATATTTTGCAAAAAAGAAGGTGTTTGAGACACAGTTTGCAACGATGACATTTGGTATGTGTCTAGCTTTGGTTTCAACGGCGATTGCAGTAGCGATTAATACGCTGCTTTATGACGGCCAGTGTGGCAATGTCTGGGGCAATCAGGTCATGCTGATGTGTATGGACAGTGGATTGCCACGTTATCTTTCCTATGTGATTGGTCAATTTTGTCTGGAATTTTTGGACAAGCTGTTGTGTGTAGAGATAGTCTATCTGCTGCTCCGTTGGAATCGTCGTCGAAAACACAAAACAGCAAAGAAATCAAAGGCCATCGGTGTATGGTTGGTGTGCTCGGTGCTTGCGGGTATTGCAGCACAGCCGCAAACGGCAGCGGCAAAGGATGATTCATCGACGGACTATGATGCGTATATCCAGACGGTTTATTCCAATGAGGAAGGTCTTTTGTCCGGTGAGGCCAACGACATTGCCCAGACAAAGGATGGAAAGCTTTGGATTGGTACTTATGCCGGATTGTACAAATACAATGGAAGCAGATTCAGGCTCTTTCAGGATATCAATTCCGTAAAAAACGTGAATTGCCTGTATGTGGACGAGGAAGGAAGGTTATGGGTCGGTACCAACGATGACGGTGTCACGATTCTGATAAATGAGAAAGTGATGAATGTCATCGATGAGACGAGCGGATTAACATCAAATTCTGTAAAAAGCATCGTCTGCGATACAGATGGAAACTACTATATCGGTACAACTGAGGGCTTGTCGATCGTATCCCTTAGTGGTGGTGTCAGGGTGACGAAGTCCCTGGAGCAGATTAAAAATGTGATTTATATGGCTGCGGATGAAGATGGAAATGTGGTGGTCAATACCGATAGGGGACAGATGTATTGGCTGAACAACGGGGAGATTGTGGATGCTCCGATTTCTGCCAAGCAGGAACAGCAGTTTAATACGGTATTCTTTTCCAGTGACAAGCATATGTTCCTTGGGACAAGAGACAATGACGTGCTGGTATATGACATGAGTGGAAATCGTCCAAAACATGAGAAAACGATACAACTAAACGGAATCGAGTATATCAATTCCTTCTATGAGACAGAAAACCATGAGATTTTTGTCTGCTCAGATACCGGAATAGCAGTTTTGAGGGAGGACCTTTCCTATAAGAAACTCAATACCAATAACTTTACAAGTTCCATTGATAATATGCTGATTGATTATCAGGGAAATCTTTGGTTTACTTCCTCGAGATTGGGCTTGCTGGAAATGTGCAAATCACCATTTCAGGAGTTCTTTCCGGAAATCGGAGAAAACGAGGTTGTCAATACAACACAAAAATGGAACGACTGGCTGCTTTGTGGAACAGATGACGGCATGGTCATCGTCGATGAGAAAAATACCCGTAAAGTGGAAAATGATATCACGAAGCAGTTGCAAGGTGTACGTGTCCGATGTCTGAAAACAGACCGGGAGAATGCGCTTTGGATTGCAACCTCAGGAATGGGCATTTACAAAATATACGAAAAGCAAGATAACATCTTGGAAATAGAACAATTTACGGAGAATGATGGTCTGCCGGGAATGCGTTTTCGCAGCATTCTCGAAGCGGAGGATGGAAGTATTTTGGTTGCGGGCGATTACGGTGTTGCTGTGATGAAGGACGGCAAGGTGAAGGATGTGTATAACGCAGAAAATGGATTGCTCAATGAAAAATCACTCTGTCTTCTGGAATACAAAGGAATGTATTATATCGGTTCCGATGGCGGTGGCATCAGTCAGATCAAGAAGGATGGAAGCGTAAAAAATATCACCAGAAAGGACGGATTGTCATCCGGTGTGATTCTCCGTATGGTATATGATCCGGCTTCGGATGGTGTATTCATTGTAACCAGTAATGGCCTGTGTTATATGCAGGCGGATGGAACGATTCAGTGTCTTGAGAATTTTCCGTACAGCAACAATTTTGATATGGTGTGTAGCGATGACGGAACCTGTTGGATTTTGGGCAGTGCCGGAATTTATATCGCAGACTCGGAAAATCTGATTGCAAATCAGGAACGCGAGTATCCGTTGATTAATTCCAAACGCGGATTCCGTGCCTCTCTGGTTGCGAATTCCTGGATGTGTGAAGAAGACAATTATCTGTATCTTTGCTGTGACAGTGGTGTTGTAAAAGTGAATATGAAGCAGTATGACATGTCAGCAAAGTCTTATCGTATGGTACTCGATTATGCCATTGTGGATGGTGTAAAATGTGCCATTAACCGTGTAGATACATTGACGCTTTCCGCAGTAAATGAGCAGCTTGTATTTGAACCGGAAGTGTTGAATTATTCGATGAGTGACCCATATATCAGTGTATATATGATTGGATATGATAAGAAGGAAAAGGTATGTCTTTTAAGTGAGCTGGACAGTGTATCCTATACCAAGCTCAAGCCGGGTAAATACACCTTCCGAATTTCCGTGCTCGATGGTATGGATGGAAACGTAGTGGAGTCAGCAAGCTACAGTATCAAAAAAGAAAATGAGATGTATCAAAACTGGTGGTTCAAGCTCTATGTTCTGATGATTGCGGCATTGGTTTTGGTATGGATCACATGGTTTATCACACGTACACAGACGCAGAAGACATTGATTAAGCAGAAGCTGGAGCTTGAATATGCAAAGAAGCAGATTAAGATGGGTAATGAAACGATCCTTTCCATTGCCCGGACGGTAGATGCGAAGGATTCGAATACCAGTGAACATTCCTTCCGTGTATCGCAATATTCTCTTGCAATTGCAAAACGGCTGGGTTATTCGGAAGAAAAATGTGAGAACCTCCGGCAGATTGCACTTTTGCACGACATTGGTAAAATCGGCATCCCGGATGCCATTTTGAACAAGCCGGGAAAGCTTACGGATGAAGAATATGAAATCATGAAAACGCATGTAATCAGGGGAGGCGAGATTCTCAAAGACTTCACCATGATTGATAATGTGAGTGTCGGAGCTTTGTATCATCATGAGAAATATGACGGAAGTGGCTATTGTCATGGTTTAAAAGGCGAACAGATTCCTCTGGATGCAAGAATCATCGGAATTGCGGATGCGTTTGATGCCATGACGGCAAACAGAGTCTATCGAAAACAACTGGATCTGGATTTTGTCATCGCAGAACTCAAGCGCTGCAGTGGAACACAGTTTGATCCAAAGGTGGTGGATATCCTGCTTGGCTTGATTGACGTGGGTGAAATCGACGTAACGCGTATGTATGCGGAGTCAAAGTAGGACAGATAGTATGAAAAG
>CALZPS010000226.1 GCA_945827765.1 uncultured Lachnospiraceae bacterium
ACCTCTACTAACAGAGTCAGAGTCTGCTGTGCTGCCATTACACCAATCCGCATTACTCGTTGCTTCTCTGTCAGACGCAACATGGTTATTATATCAGAATTGGAAGAAAAATCAAGCATTTTTTTAAATTTTTTTGTTGGATTTT
This sequence comes from uncultured Lachnospiraceae bacterium, assembly GCA_945827765.1. GTDB lineage: Bacteria > Bacillota > Clostridia > Lachnospirales > Lachnospiraceae > Schaedlerella. The sequence continues at coordinate 146 of CALZPS010000226.1, forward strand.
TTTTTGTTTATAATATTATTGTCAAACTATTTCATATTAAACATTCTTTTTTCTTGATTTTCCCGAAATTCAGGGGGCGCAATCCCAATTTTCACACATTGCGCCTCCCCTAAATGCCTTTATCTCAATAAGATCTTCTCTTACAGTGATTTGATTCTCTCAATCGCTGCTACTGTGTTTTCATAACTGCCAAATGCTGTCAGACGGAAATATCCTTCCCCGCTCGGTCCAAATCCGGAGCCGGGTGTACCGACTACATTTGCATGTTCTAAAAGATAATCAAAAAATTCCCACGAAGTCATATTCCCCGGCGTTTTCAGCCAGATATAAGGTGCGTTGACACCGCCTGATACCGTGTACCCTGCGTCCTTTAATCCCTCATAAATGACCTGCGCATTTTTCATATAATATGCAATCTGTTCTTTCAACTGTGCCTTTCCGGCTTCACTGTACACCGCCTCACCGGCCTTCTGAACAATATATGGTGCACCGTTATATTTCGTTCCGTGTCGTCTCGCCCACAGCGAATGCAGCGTAACATCCCCGCTCTTGATATCTTTTGGGATTATCGTCGCCCCCAGACGCACTCCGGTAAATCCGGCATTTTTGGAAAAACTTCTCAATTCTATCGCGCAGGTTCTCGCTCCCTCGCACTCATAAATCGTATGTGGCACATCGTCCTCGGAAATATAAGCCTCATATGCCGCATCATAAATGATGACCGCGCCGACTTTGTTTGCGTAATCCACCCACTCCTGCAGCTGCGCCCTGGTGATTGTCGAACCGGTAGGATTATTGGGGAAACACAAGTAAATGATATCCGGTGTTTCCTTGGGCAGCTCCGGTGCAAAATTGGTTTCTGCCGTACATGGCATATAAATCACATCACTCCACGTCTCTTTGACCGGATCGTAACTGCCTGTCCTGCCTGCCATCACATTGGTATCCACATAAACCGGATAGACCGGGTCACAAACGGCAATTTTATTGTCCGTAGCAAAGATTTCCTGAATATTGCCCGAATCACATTTTGCTCCGTCGGAAATAAAAACCTCATCAGCTGCAATATCGCAGCCGCGTGCCTGATAATCATTCTTTGCCATAGCGCTTCGCAAAAATTCATATCCTAAATCCGGCGCATAGCCTTTGAACGTCTCCGCGTGTGCCATTTCTTCCACTGCGTTGTGCAGGGAATCAATGATTGCCGGAGCAAGCGGCTGTGTCACATCTCCGATGCCCAGCCGAATAATACTTTTATCGGGATTCGCCGCTGTATAAGCCGCCACCTTTTTCCCGATTGTAGAAAAAAGGTAACTTCCCGGTAATTTCAGATAGTTTTCGTTCACTTTAAACATGATTGCCATCCTTCTTTCTTCTCTTGCTTTTCATTCACCCTGCAAAAGCCGGATGCTGCCCATTTTCTGTCTTTTCCATATTTTGACAGACGCAGGACGTACGCCCGCCACGAGAGAACATCTATTACAATGTGCCCTGTGGATATACTCCGTCGAACACAACTTCCGCCGGTCCGGTCATAAATACTGTATCTTTTTCTCTGTCCCAGAAAATCTGTAAATCCCCACCCAAAAGGTGAACAGTCACTTCATCTTCTGTCAGACCATTTAAGATACACGCCACCGCCACCGCACAAGCTCCGGTTCCACAGGCAAGTGTCTCTGCCGAACCTCGCTCCCACACGCGCATTTGCACGGTTTTCCTGTCAATCACTTTGACAAATTCTGTATTGATTCGTTTTGGAAAACGTTCATGGTTCTCAAAGAGCGGTCCGATTTTTTCGATTTCCAGATGCTGCACATCATCCACAAACACAACGGTATGCGGATTTCCCATCGACACTCCGGTCATACGATATGTAACATTTCCCACCTCAATCGGTTCGTCAATCACTCTGTCTCCTTCGGCGACGATTGGAATCTGTGTTGGTGTAAGGATTGGTTTTCCCATATCCACCTTCACCAGTTTCACCTTTCCGTCTACCACAGTCAAATCCAGATATTTGATTCCTCCCAACGTTTCTACGGAAATACTTGTCTTATCTGTCAATCCATAATCATACACATATTTTGCCACACAGCGGATTCCGTTGCCGCACATCTCACCCCGTGAACCATCCGCATAATACATTTCCATCTCAAAATCTGCCACTTTGGATGGGTTGATTAAAATCAAGCCGTCCGAGCCGATTCCAAAGTGCCGGTCACTGACTTTCACAGCCACTTCCGACGGATTTTTCACCTGTTCCTGCAGACAGTTGACATATACATAATCATTACCCAGCCCCTGCATTTTTGTAAACTTCATTTTATTTCTCCTTCTCTGCTACTCACCCATGATTGTCAAAACCATCTGAGCTGTCTCTATCATATTGGTTCCGCTGTCCATACTGTTTTTCTGTAAATAACGATGAGCCTCTTCTTCTGTCAAATTATTGCGATCCATCAAAAGCCGTTTCGCCTGCTCAATCACAGCACGTTGTGCGGGATTTCTGTTTTTTGCCTCCTCGCGCCGTTTCCTGCGCCGTCTCTGCTGAGTGCGCAGCATCATTTCCACTGTATTTAGCAGGTCATACACCTTAATCGGCATCTGAAGTCCGACTACTCCCTCCGCCAGATTTTGCCCCCACTTATCTGCCGAAGCAATCAAAAGCAGTTCAAACGCCTCCGGTACGCTGTCACGCAGCTGTGTGTACACCATATCCTGAAAACGATAACCGCAGACAATAATTCCTTCATCCAGATGGTCCACCATCTGGAGTGCCTGCGCTCCTGTGGTACAGACGCCATACACGTCGATACCGCCGCGCACCAGAATATTGCGGATATTTGTCGCAATTTCTTTTTTCGGAAATACAACAATTATTTCACTCACATCTGCCCACACCACCTTTCCCGAAAAATCCAATACGGATATGTTGGATTTACTATCGGTAGTTCCTGTTGCTCTATAACCGATGAAGATAATTCTCTATCTCCAAATCAGTCAATTGCATACAATAATAATCATATGCCTTTTTGTGTGCCGCTATGAGTTTTGCAGCCAACTTCTCTACCAATACATTTCGAATCAGTTCATCTTGTTCCAGTTCACAGACTGCCTGCTGCAGATTGCGCGGCAGAGTCTCGATCTGCAGCGCTGCCCGTTCCTGTTCCGTCATAGTCTGGACATTTTTATCTACGCTTGGCATCGGCTCGATTTTCTGTTTGATGCCTTCCATGCCCGCCGCCAACAGAACCGCTATCGTCAGATACGGATTTGCCGATGGATCCGGACTTCTCAGCTCCAATCTGGTA
>CALZPS010000227.1 GCA_945827765.1 uncultured Lachnospiraceae bacterium
GTCCCGGTCCACGGTCATAGATATCTCCAACAATATGCAGATGATCGACAACCAGACGCTGAATCAGACGAGATATGGCCGCAATAAAATCCTCTGCTCTGCCGATTCTGATAATCGTGAAAATGATTTCATTATAATAGGACTCTTTATCACTGACTTCCGCTTTTTCGGTAATCAGTTCTTCAATTACATAAGCAAAATCCTCCGGCAGCATCTTGCGCACTTTCGAGCGGGTGTATTTGCTGGCTGCACGTTTACTCACCTCAATCAAACGATAGAGATTTATTTTGTACCAATCCTCCATATTCGGCTCGGTCTTTTTTACTTCCGCCATCTTCTCGCGCGGATAATAAATCAAGGTCGCCAGAGACTGTTTATCGCGGCTGCTGAGTGTATTTCCAAACACATCATTGATTTTTCGTTTCACAGAACCGGATCCATTTTTCAGCACATGCGCAAATGCCTCGTACTCCCCGTGAATATCCGTAATAAAATGCTCTGTTCCTTTCGGCAGGTTCAAAATTGCCTGCAGGTTAATAATCTCCGTGGAGGCTTTGGCGATTGTCGGATACAAGTCCGACAACCGTTCCAAATATCTGGTCTCCAAATCTTTCATCGCTTTCTCTCCCATCTTTTTCACGAAAAAACTATCTGTTACAACTGAACGACATCACTCATATCATACATTCCCGCCGGTTTTCCAGCCAGATATTTGGCCGCCTCAATCGCGCCCTTGGCAAATACACTGCGGGAATATGCCGTATGTTTGAACTCAATCACTTCGTCTGTCCCGGCAAAAATCACCTCATGTTCTCCTACGATTGTGCCGCCGCGCACGGCACTGATACCGATTTCTTTTTTATCACGTTTTTGACGTACCTGACTACGATCATACACATACTCATATTTGTTGCCCAGCGCATCATTGATAGAGTCTGCCAGCGCCAGCGCCGTTCCGCTCGGAGCATCCAGTTTCTGGTTGTGATGACGCTCCACCAGTTCGATATCATAGCCTGCCGGTCCCAGCACATTTGCCGCATTCTTCAACAATTTCAACAGCAGATTGATACCAAGCGACATATTGGCTGATTTTAAAACCGCAGTCTCTTTGGATGCATCCTGTATCTTATTAAGCTGCTCCGGTGTATATCCGGTCGAGCAAAGAATGACCGGGATTTTTTTCTCCGTGCAAAAAGAAAGTACATCATCCAACGCAGCCGCATTGGAAAAATCAATCACCGCATCTACTTCCTCTTTGCACTCGCCGATTTTTGCATATACCGGATAAGTATTTGTAATTCCCTGATAAGTATCTGCTCCGGCTGCAATCTCTATCCCACCGTCATCCTTTACCAGATTTGTAATCATCTGCCCCATACGGCCATTGCAGCCGTTCAACAATATCTTTACCATTATTATGTTTCCTCCTGATGGTTTCATCCTAAATTCTTATGTCAAAAAAAGGATACCACATTTGAACAAATTCCTCAACAAATGATATCCTTTTCACAAAATTTTTTTATTATTTATTCTTCCAGGCATTCAAGCTTGCTGACCGATACTTCATATGCGGTGCGCGTCTCTGTCTCTGCCTCGGAAATCTTTTTCACATAATCCCGACTCTGAATCCTTCCCAGAATCTGTACATGTTCTCCTATCTCAAAGCCGGATGCGTAACGGGCATTTCTGCCCCAGCAGATACACGGGATATAATCCGATTTTCCATACGGCCGGTTGACTGCCAAAAGCAAATCGGCGATCTCTCTGCCCAGCGGAGTCTTGCGGTAAACCGGCTGTTTGCAAATATAACCTTCCAACAGAATATAATTTGTTTTTGCTCCGTCCAGTTCTTCCTCAATAAATTCCAGTTCCCGCACGAACACGGACAACACCAGACGGTTTTTCTGCTCCTCATGGCGGTTGTACGAACGGAACTGCCCGGAAACCATGATAAATTCTCCTGTGTAATCCTGCGTCACATCAATGAGCCTTTCTGAAATCGTAAGTGGGATGCGGTCCTGTGAATTACTTAAGCGTCTTACCAGAACGTCCATCACATAGAACCCTTCTCCGAATACCTCATGGCTGTATGTAAGCGGCGATGCCACCTCTCCCATGATGGTTACCTGATTGTTTTCAATTACCTTATCTGACATGATTTGTAAATCTCCCTTCCTCTGTGTGGTATTTTTCAGTCATTAATAAGTGTATGCATTATAAAACAACCATAGAACCATTTTCATCCAAAAGCGTTCGACATCCGATTCGACATTATCTGCACAATCTACACATATTTTCGCAATTACCGCAATGCGTCACCTCGTTCCTCGACCAGCCGGTATCCGACACTTTCCACTCTTCTGCCCAGGCACCCTATGCATTCGGCGGCTTCCTCACCTGTACAGATTTTATTATCATACAATTCATACAATTTCCGATTTTTCATGGGAGACAGATTCGGCATTACTACATTTGCACCCGCAGCAAGCCCTTTTTCTCTTCCCTTCGGATCCATCGTTCCCAGCGCAGTCGTAGCAGGAAGCAGCACTTTGGGCAGCATAATGCGGATCACTGCCAGTAAGAACAATGTCAGATTGACACTCCCCGCCTTTTCCTTCGCATAAATCGTATCATGATGAGGAATAAACGGACCAATCCCGACCATTTCAGGCTGTAATTTCTGCAGGAAACATAAATCTTCAGCTATGTGAGAAAGCGTCTGCCCCGGAATTCCCACCATAAACCCGGCTCCCACCTGATATCCTAATTCTTTCAGATCAAACAGACATTGTTTCCTGAGTTTAAGTTTCATTTCAGGCGGATGAACGAAACCATACAGCCCTTCATCCGCCGTTTCATGCCGCAGCAAATACCGGTCGGCTCCGGCGTTTCGTAAGATCCGGTAACTCTCGTAAGATCTTTCCCCGACAGACAAAGTCAGTGCACAGTCAGGAAATTCCTGTTTGACCGCACGGATGATATGTTCCATCCTCTCGTCCGAATAATAGGGATCTTCTCCTCCCTGCAGCACGAAAGTCCGGTATCCCAGTTGATATCCCTGCCGGCAGCATCCAAGAATCTCTTCCTCCGTCAGCCGATACCGTTCAATATGACGGTTATCCCGGCGGATACCACAATAATAGCAATTATTTTTACAATAGTTTGTAAATTCTATCAAGCCTCTGGTATATACTTTATTTCCATAATACTGTTTCCGAAGTCTCACCGCTTCCTCTTTTAGCAGACTCTCCGTCTCTTTATCCTCCCAGTATGAGAGTAATTCTCTATATTCTTCCTTTGAGAGGCAATGTGATTCCAAAAATTGATCAATTACCGTCATTGCTGTTCCCCTTATGCAAGCTGCTTTTGTTTATCGATTCCAAAATATATCAGATTTTTTTGATTGTTACTTCAATCATACCCTAATATATAGCAAAAAGCAAATATTACTCC
>CALZPS010000228.1 GCA_945827765.1 uncultured Lachnospiraceae bacterium
AGATCTAGTACGGTCTCGTGGGCTCGGAGATGTGTATAAGAGACAGCATCAAACACTGTCCCCCGGTTCCGGCAATCGACAGCCTCTTGAGTTTCAGACTTCCACCCTCTTTAAGCCACATAAAACTTCCTATCCTGAAAGAAGAAAACCGATATCCACTGTACAATCCAAACAACAAATGTCCGCCTTCATGAATAATAATCTGCAAAATCAACGCCAGATACAACTCGAGGAAGAACAAGATACCTATAACAATCATCTCTCCCGCCGTTTTTTCTTCCGACACTTTCACAATATATTCTCCGACATAAACTCCACAGATACCACCCACAAGCATCATGACTGCCATAGAAAGCACCTGTCCCCATTTTCGTTTCTGACTGCCTTTTTCGGCTTTCTTCTTGTATGTATTTTCCATGCTCTCATTCCTCATTTCTTCTCATGTTCTCATTCTTCAGCTCGTCTGATTCCTTTTTAATACTTTGAATGTTACTCTCATTTTACTCTATTTATTTTCATTATACAATGTGTTTTGCCTGAATCCCGTGTTTTTCGTAGTAAATATACATCTTGCTGTCAACGATTTCCTCTCCTCCAGTCCGTAAAGTATCTGTTGAAATCTTTTAAACTGTTATGCTATGATAACATTGATGTGATAAACAACAGCCATAAATCTATTTCAAGCAAGGAGTTCCTTTATGCGCAATTTGAAACTGACGCTTTCCTATGACGGCACACGCTATCAGGGATTTACAAAACCGAAGACAAAAGAAAAGGATTCGACACAGACGGTTTCCGCCAAATTAACCGAGACATTAAACCGCCTGACCGGCGAGGAAATCGAATTGTTTGGAGGGGCAAAAACAGAAACAGGAGTCCATGCACTTTTACAGACCGTCAATTTCAAAACCAACTGTCCACTTTCGACCGATGAACTCCGTCAAGCCCTGAACCATTATCTTCCGCAGGACATCTGTATTTTTACAGTAGAGGAAGTGCCCGAGCGTTTTCACGCCGCACTAAATGCCGGGGCAAAGACCTATGAATACCGGATTATAAATCGTCCGGTGTCCGATGTATTTCAACGAAAATACGCCCTCCATCTCGCGCAGCCGCTGGATGTCGCAGCAATGAAAGAGGCTGCCCGATTACTTACAGGTAAAAGAGATTTTCAGTTTTTTTCTGCCGGAAAGACTAAAAAGAAAAAATCTTCAGAAAAAGAACTCTATTCTGTACAGATAGAAAACGTTTTTACAGGATTATCAGAATCAGAATATTCACACGATATCCGTATCATTCTGACTGCCAATGATTTTCTCTACCAGATGCCGCAGCTTATCATCGGAACTCTCCTTGATATCGGATTGTCCCGCCGTACCCCGGACTGTGTGGAGCGCATTTTAAAAGGGCAGGAAACAGCAAGTGCTCCCTGCCCCGCATATGGGTTATTTTTAAAAGAGGTTGCCTATCCGGAATAACGACGGCAGGTGCTCACAGGCAATCACACAAACACTCCCACCAGATGATACATCAAAAAGGTGACTACCCATGCTGTCGCCAACTGGTAGAGAATGATTGCCGCTGTCTTTTTGACGCTGCCAACTTCCCGGTGAATCGTCGCAATGGTTGCCGTACAAGGCACATACAACAGGCAAAACGTCATCAGGGCATAGGCATTGGCGATTCCAAATCCCATGCTTTCCAGTACTGCTGCCAGACTGCTCATTCCCGCGGATGCTGCAATATTCTGCACACCAAACAATACGCTGCAGCTTGATACCACCACTTCCTTTGCCGCGATTCCGGCAATCAGAGCCACAATAATCTGCCAGTATCCCAGGCCGATCGGAGCAAACAGCGGTACAGCGGCTCTACCAATCAAAGAGCCAAAACTCAGAGAAATATCCGTCACATATCCCTGCGGTCCAAAATTTAAGACTCCCCACATAATAATAGATGCCACAAAAATCACAGTGCCCGCTTTCGAGAGATAATCTTTTATCTTCTCCCACACATATATGGCAATTGTCCTTGCATTCGGAGCCTTATATTCCGGCAATTCAATCAACAATATATGCTCTGCCTTGCTTCCGTCTATCTTAGAGAGCAGAAAAGCTGTTGAAACTGCCACTATAATCCCCAGCAGATACATGGAATAACATGCCAGCATCGCATATTTACCAAAAAACATGGATGAGAACAACACATAAATCGGCAGCCTCGCACTGCAGGACATAAACGGTGTGATCAAAATGGTTTTCAGCCTGTCCTTTGGATGTTCGAGCGCACGTGATGCCATGACAGCCGGAACCGAACATCCAAAACCTAACAGCATCGGCAAGAAAGCTCTGCCTGACAGTCCCAGGCTGCTCATAAGGTCATCCATGATAAATGCCACTCGCGACATATATCCACTGTCCTCAAGAAACGCCAATGCCAGAAACAGAATAAAGATGTTCGGCAAAAAGGTCAGAATTCCGCCCACGCCGGAGATAATCCCGTCCACGATTAATGACTGCAGCATCGGACTGACATTCCAGGCAACAAGCATCTCCTGAACATTGCCCGAAAACATTTCCAAGGCAATCTCAAAGTATCCTTTCAGCCAGTCTCCCACCGTAAAGGTCAGGAAAAAAACCAATGCCATGATTCCCAGAAAAATCGGCAGTCCCAACCATTTATCTGTCAGATAGTGATCCACCTTATCTGTCCGCTCCACTTTTTTTGCCTTGTTTACCAATGTATCATCAATAATTTCCTCAATAAAATCATATTTCTGATTAATCAGTTGTTTTTCATAACTATGATCTAAAATATCCGGAAGATTTAACGGATATTTCTTCATCACCTGCTCGTCCTGCTCCAGAAGCTTAATCGCATGCCAGCGAGGATTTGTCATTTTCGGCCACTGGCTCTTCAGTTTTTCCATCACGATATCAATCTTGTCCTCGATCTCATCCGTGTAAACCATTGCATACTCCTTGTGATGGTCATGTACATGCGCAGACTGCCCGGAATGGTGATGGATAAAAGGTCCCTGACTCTGATATTCTTTATGATGCGCGACAGCATGCAGAAGAACTTCCAAACCGGTTCGTTTTCTTGCAGATACCGGAATGGCCGGAATTCCCAGCATCTCCGGCAGACGGTGCAAATCGATTTCCATTCCCCGTTCTTCCACGATATCCATCATGTTTAACGCCATTACCACCGGTTTTCCCAGTTCGATTAACTGTAATGTCAAATAGAGATTCCGCTCCAGACAGGAGGCATCCACCACATTCACAATAACATCTACTTCATCACTCAGAATACATTCTCTTGACACCTTCTCTTCCATTGTGTAAGATGTCACGCTGTAAATCCCCGGCAGGTCAATCAGTTGAAACTCCTGCCCTTTGTATTCTGTGCGCCCTTCCTTCTTCTCGACAGTCACTCCCGGCCAATTCGC
>CALZPS010000229.1 GCA_945827765.1 uncultured Lachnospiraceae bacterium
AGTATTATGTTGTATCGACATCGGATATGAAAAAATGGAACATTCACGAAGATGTATTTCAAGGTAAACAGGTTTCATGGTTTAATAATCCGGATGCCCCCAAATATGAAAGCAACGATGGAGGAGAACCTACAGAATTTGTAAAAAAGATGCAGGAGACAACGGATGAAGATGATATCAATTTCGTGTTGACTCAGGATCTCGGGAAATTACCGCCATTATTGTTTGCACCGGACTGCATTGAAAAAGACGGAAAATACTATTTGTATTTTTGTATGGCAGATGGAAGTGAAGGTGTGGCAGTTTCGGAACAGCCGGAAGGACCGTTTGCCGAACCTGTACAGTTACCGTGCAGTGGGATTGATCCGGCTGTTTTTGTGGATGATGATGGACAGGCGTACTACTATTGGGGACAATTTCGTTCTCATGCAGTGAAACTACATTCAGATATGTGCTCCTTTGCTCCTGATAAGGTGTTGGATTGCGTTCTTACCGAGGAGGATCATTATTTTCATGAAGGTTCTTCCATGCGAAAGATCGGAGATACTTATTATGCTGTATTTGCGGATATAGAGAGGGGGAAACCGACTGCGCTAGGCTATGCTACAAGTAAATCTCCCTTGGGACCGTTTGAATATCGAGGGATTCTTATTGATAATGTAGAGTGTGATCCCTCTAGTTGGAATAATCATGGTTCTATTGAGTGTTTTCATGGTCAATGGTATATTTTTTATCATCGCAGCAGTCGTAACTCGAAGATTTTCCGATATGTGAAAAGCGTACAGGATTTTCAATCATTACGGATAAAAGCAGAAGGCAGCGGATGTATGGAAATTTGGATGAATAACAAGAAAGCAGGAGAGATAGAAGTGGAAAACGGGCAGCAAAAGAACAGTTCTATTTCCATGAAAGCCGGAGAATATGAACTGAAACTACGATTTGTAACGGCGGACAATCTGGAGGTGGACTGGCTGGAATTGGGCTGATTTACACCAGTATAGTTTTTTGCAAAACGCTATACCAGCACCACAGACCAGATAAACGAGGTTACAAAGGAGAGCACAGTCGATACCACCACAAGCTGGGCGGCAAATGCGGGGGCACGGTTATATTTTGCCGCCAGAATGCTGGTGGTAGCCCCGGCAGGCATGGCAGCTAAGAGCACACTGACGCCGGTGACAAGGTCAGGCAGCTGAATCAGACGGCAGATGATAAGTAAAAGTCCCGGAATCAGTACCATACGAATCAGGGAATAAATCCAGATATCTTTATCAAAAATGTTTTTCATATTTCCCTCTGCCAGAATCATGCCGATGACGAGCATACTAAGGGCGGTGTTGCAGCCTCCGAGGTGAGAGAGCGTGGTGTCCAGTACGGCGGGCAGTTTCCACTGACTGATCATCAGAACCAGCCCGAGAATACAGGCAATGATGCAGGGGTGCGTGATGACTTTTTTGAATACTTGTACGCGGCGTTGATGCGGCGTGAGACCATTTTCCGTGTTATCTCCGGTAAAAATTGTCAGCCCGGAGGACCACATCATGATACGCTGCGGAATCAGATAAACGGAAGCGAGTAAAAGACCGGTGGTTCCAAATACGCCTTCCGCAATCGGATTTCCCAAAAATCCGGCATTGGAACAGATAATGCCGTACTGGAGGCATTTTTGGCGGTCGGGTTCGTGACGGCGGTAAAAGATTTTGCCGAAAACAACGCAGAAAAGCTGTAACAGGACAGACAAAATCAGGATATCCAAACATTGCCGCAGGATATCTTCGGAAAAATCAATCAAGAAAGACTTGACAATATTGCAGGGAAGGATCAGATAAATGACTAAGTCTGTCAGATTCTCTTGTCCCTGTTTGGTGATAATGCCGTATTTTAGAAGGAACCAGCCGATAAAAATCAGAATGAACATTGTTCCCTGTAAAATCAATAATTGTTCCATAATATGTAAACTCCTTTTCAGCAAATTTTATTATAAAGGGTTGCCAGAGAAATATCGAGATGCTCGGCGACCTTTTGCTTTCCCTGCGTATCATCGCCGTAAATGGCAAGCAGCCCGGCAATCTGCTGCTGCTCAAATTGCCGAACCCGCTCTTTCAGGCTGCGGCAGTCTTTTTCCTCGGCCTCCCGGGCGGCGTCAAGTGTGGTAACGATGGAAATCGTCCCGGTCACTTCGCCGTTTTCCATAATCGGATAAATATTTGCAAAATAACTCTGCTCTTCTTCGTGGCGCAGAATATATTCTGCCGGAATGCCGGAGCGAATGACATCGGGAATCCGGCTGCCGGGTCTTAATTGTTGTATAGGTGTTCCTTTTACTTCGGGCAATGTTTTACCGATGAAGTCTCCGTAAGATTCATTAAAATAAATAATCCGGCTTTGGCTGTCACAAATCAAAATACCTTGGTGGATAGATTGAAAAATTTGTTGCGTTCTCATGTCTCTTCCTTTTTTGGCCGGCAGTATCGATGTACAATGGGCGATGCTGCCTCTGCCTGATATCAATGGCTGTTAATCAGCATAACGAAAAAAAGAGGAAATGGCAAGCGTTTATATAGAAAAATTCTAAAAAATTAGAATTGATTAGTAATCCTCTATCCCGTGTTTGTATAATGTAAACATAAAAGTATGCGCAGGTTTTGGAATATGGAATCCTTTGTGGATGTACAGTAGAAAAGACCGGCAAAAAGGAGGGCAAAACTGAGAAATGTATGGAATATAAAAGGTAGATGTTTGACGCTTTCCATAAGCAGATGCCGGACGCAAAGTTTGTCATTATGAGCGGCCTGCTGCTGCCGGGAAGAGCAGAATATCTGGATTTGACACTGACAATTAATGAGAAATGTTGGTATAATGAATCTATCAAACCCGCAATCGAGCAGGTCATCAAGGAGAACGGATTTGATTCACTGAGAAAATAAATTGTGCGAAATTAGATTGTGCGGAAGAAAATCGTATGAAAAGGAGCGGTAGGTTATGAAACTCATAAATATTGAAATCGGAACGTATGCAAAGCTGACAGGTTATATTCATGAACCGAGTAATGAGATGGGAAATATTCAGGCATATCCCGGTATATTGATTCTGCCGGGAGGGGGATTCCGCATTTGTAGCGACAGGGAGGCGGAACCTGTGGCGGCGGCTTATTTTGCGGAGGGGTATCAGGCATTTGTCCTTTGCTATACGACAGTTATGGCAAAACCGGACGCGACAATCGAAGACCCGATGAAAGATGTGCAGGATGCGCTGGCGTGGATACGAAACAATGCCTCGTCCCTGTTCCTTGATGAAAATAAGCTGGCGATGCTGGGCTTTTCCGGGGGCGCACATCTGGCGGCAGCGTCCGCCACTCACGGACCTTTGCGTCCGGACGCGCTGATCCTCGGATATCCGGGTATCTGTCTCTTATACACATCTCCGAGCCCACGAGACCGTACTAGATC
>CALZPS010000230.1 GCA_945827765.1 uncultured Lachnospiraceae bacterium
GATCTAGTACGGTCTCGTGGGCTCGGAGATGTGTATAAGAGACAGCCTCTACCACATCTTCCGTCAATGTTTTCAGCCGCTGCGACTTCGCATCCAAAATATCCAGATATCCCCGAATCTTCGGGTCATCAAAATTCTCCCGTTTCAGTAAATCCACATAATTAATAATAGATGTCAACGGCGTTTTGATGTCATGCGATACATTCGTAATCAAATCTGTCTTGAGGCGCTCACTCTTGACTGCCATCTCCACCGCCTGCTGCAGCCCGCCGCCGATATTGTTCAACTGCTCTGCCACTTCGCGCTCCGTACCATTCAAATTTTCAGTACTTATTTTAAAGTCTACCTTGCCTGCGGCAATTTCCGCCACGCCCTCTTTGATACGCTGTCTGGCAATCATATTTCTTGCTGTCAGATAAACTGCCGCCACGTCCGCCACTGCCACAAGCAGCATGCATACCGACAACACAAACCCTCTCAGCCCGCTTTTACTTACGCAGAAAGCAAAAAACCAATGCAGCAGGATAAATCCGACAACCACCATTACCGCCCGGGTAGTCAGTTTACGTTGCCCCCAGAATGTCATTGCGATATGCTTTCCACCGCTCAGAATCAGCCGGAGCAGACTGTTCTTCCACAAAGTTTTTCCCTTTATCCGGCGCACCAGACTTAAGTATCCCGCCAAAAACAGGCTTACCGTGAGAATAACATAAATCCCGATTGCCAGAATATCCGTCCAATACAGTGCTGCCAGAGAACGTATAGCCAATACTCCCGCACCGGAATATGTGAGCCCATATTCACTGTACGAAGAAATGTGCCATAACTCAACAGTTGCCAACATGAAACATGTCGCCAACACCCACAGAATAATTACCGCTGCTGCCCCAAGTTCCGTTTTCCAGCCGTCAAATGTATTTAAATGTATTTCTTCGTCCGTTTCCTTACGTCCGGCAATCATTGTCAGCCAGAGAAACGATGCCACAAACAATATTGCAAAACTGGCGGTCAATCCTGCGTATGTTCCCTGATAAGGTGCCCATTTTTCATAGTCTTTCGCCGCCAGAGCGAAACTGTCATCTGCTACCGGATAGCTGGTATCTACCATTACCACAAAAGTATAATCCTTCGTCATGGACTGATAGTTTTCTACCAGTTGAATCCAACTGCGGCTGTAAATTTGTTCAATATTACTTTCACATTCCCTGCGCTCCGGCCTTACGATGATATATTTACAGTTGTCCCGTTCCTGAATGGACGAAATATATTCTTCTGTCCGCGCATACTCCGTATAGGAACTGATATTGCTGAACAGCTGTCTTGAAGTGTGATCCACAAACAGATAGTAAAAATTACTGTTTTCTTCCGTCCATTCCTTCTCATTGTCCTGATAAGTCTTCACATCGGAATAGATTGTATTCAATGCGGACAGAAGCATATCATCCACTTCCGAAAGATTTCCGTTTAATTCCGGGCTGTTTTCCACTGCCTGCAGCATACTCTCTGCCCCGATTGGCGGATACAGTTCTGTTATATGTTTATCCATCACCCAACAATCCACATATCGTATATTATTATCACTATCCCGCAGATTCAGCTGTCCGGATACCACAATTTTTCTTGTTTCCTCAAGCAGGCTGTCTTCCTCTGTCTGACCAGTCTCATCGGTCATCGTATAATCATATTGCTTGGGGAACAAATCCAGCTCAAATTCACCATTTTCCAGTTCCCTCAGGAACTCTTCCTCCAAAATGCTGAACTTCGGCACTCTTGTTTCACCCATGTACAGATTCACTTCCCCTGTGAAAATCGCCTGCCGGAAGTCATTGATGTAATAATAAGAATAGGTGCCATCCACCTTTTTGCAGACTACAATGCCTCGTGCCTCATAACCGTTACTTTCTGCATTGTACTGTCTGCTCCACTCAACCAGATCACCCAGCCGGTATGCAAGCCCCGACTCATTGACTCCGCTGATTATTCCATCGTTTGCATAGGCAACGATATCTACGATTTTGTCCGGATCATATTCTCCCTCCGTCTCAAACTGGCTCTGTGTATCCAGATAGCGAAGAATTTCATGTGAATCTGTCCCCATTTGTTCTACAAAACGATTTGTATCTTCGTAATTTTTCTTTGTCTCCTCAAATATATCTCCCGATGAAACCAACGATGAGATACACAATAACATTACAAAGCTGATTACCAGTCCCACCGCCGATACACATGCCGTCAGCACCAGCAAAAGTTTCGTGACCGGACTTCTGTACCATTTCTTCATATTTCAGGACTCCCTTCCCAATAATCACAGCTTTTCAATTTTATAACCGACTCCCCATACGACCTTCAAATAGCGTGGTTCTTTCGGATTAATCTCGATTTTTTCCCGGATATGACGGATATGTACCGCTACTGTATTGTCCGCTCCGATGGCATCTTCATTCCAAATGGATTCATAAATCTGGTCTATCGAAAATACTCTCCCCTGATTCTTTAAAAGCAGCCGCAGAATATTGTACTCAATCGGTGTCAGTCTCACCGGCTCCCCGTCCACAGTCACCTCTTTCAAATCATCATTCATGCTCAGCCCGCCGCTCTCATAAATCTTAAACGTTTCATTTTTCGCGCTGCCCCCAAGCTGTGTATATCGTCTAAGCTGTGATTTGACGCGCGCGATCAGTTCCAGCGGATTGAACGGTTTCGTCACATAATCATCCGCTCCCACATTCAGCCCGAGAATCTTATCCACATCCTCGGATTTCGCCGACAGAATAATAATCGGGATACTGTGATTTTCCCGAATTTTCAACGTGGCGCGGATTCCGTCCAATTTTGGCATCATCACATCCAGCAAAAGCAAATGGATTTCCTCTTCCGAGGATTTCAAAAGCTTTACTGCCTGCTCGCCGTCGTATGCCTTCAATATATGATAACCTTCCTGACTTAAATAAATATCGATTGCCTCAACAATTTCTTTGTCATCATCACACACTAATATGTTATACAAATTCTCTCACCTTCTTTTTTCTCATTCTGTCTCTCTTTGTTTTTCAGTGTAACACCAAAACTTTAAGGAGGAATGGACATTTTCTTAAAAAATTTTTAATTATAGGAGGGAGTCCCAAAAAATGCCGCTGAGGATAGTATAGCATATCTCTGCCAGTTTGGTATAGATGTGGAAAATGTGAATTCCTTTATTGTGGCTTTTCGTTGACTATCCACATTTTATTCACAAAATAGTATCGGTTATCAACAATAAACACATTGATTTTCCAATGTACAATTGTTATGCTTATCCCACAACCAGATTGGCCACTCTCGTTGTTTCACGTAAATAAAAATGAATTTTATAAAGAAAGGAACTGCATGTTTGTCATGCATACATGTGCACTTGTAAAATGGTAACTGAATGAAAGAAAACACAAACATTACAGAAGAAA
>CALZPS010000231.1 GCA_945827765.1 uncultured Lachnospiraceae bacterium
TCCGGATTGCTTTTACTCAGACCGAACAGCCCGTTGATAAGGAAGGTCAAAAGCATTCCAAGATTTTTATATTGCTCCGGCAGCACTTTTCGGCGGCATGCCTCGTTGCAAATGGCGTTACCGAGTTTGCGTGCAAAATCCTGACTGGAAGGGTTGAAAGGAGCTAAGTTGTCCGTGCGGTAAGTGGTAAAGATCTGATAGAGGTCAAAGACAAATTCTCTGGGATTATCAAACAGCACCTGAAATTCGTCGATATTTTGAATCACCATATCAGTGATTTCCTGCTCTAGTGTTGCCACCAGATCATAAATGGTTTCATAGTGAGCGTAAAAGGTTGTCTTATTGATTTCTGCAAGCTCAGAAAGCTCTTTTACCGTGATTTTTTCTACCGGTTTTGTCTGTACCAATTGATAAAACGCGTTGCGAATGGCTCTTTCGGTCTTTTTTACTCGTAAATCCATGATAATTCTCCTCCTATTTGAAAATGCCAATGGCGTTTTCAGGCAGTTTTTGAATAGATGATGGTTAAACAACAGGTACGCAAGTATCCGTTGCTTAACCAATCTTTTTAGAAAAACTGCGGATTGTCTTTGAATCTCTTTTTGCTTATTATAACGACAGACAGATGCAAAAGCAACTATTATGGAGGAGAAGAGGAAAATGGAAAATGAAAAATACTTTAAAAGTGGACCGGTTTGGAAATCTATTTTTATGATGGCAGTTCCTTCAGTTGTCATTATATTGGTGATGATTTTTTACAATCTGGCAGATATGTTTTTTATCGCAATGCTCGAAGATACGTCACAGGTAGCAGCGATTTCTCTGGTGGGACCGGTGTTTTCGGTTTTTGCAGCCGTGGCTACCATGGTCGGAAATGGCGGATGCACAACGATTGCGAATGCATTTGGCGCGAAGAATCTGGAGGAAGGGAAGATTTATGCCAGTTTAAGTATCTGGTTTACGATTATCTGTGGAATACTGGCATCTGCGCTGCTGCTTTTAGCGATGAACCCGATGTTGGAATTTTTGGGGACAACGACAGACGCATGGGAATCAGCAAAAGAATACTATTTCGTGCTGGTAGCAGGAGCAGTCTTCATTTTGTTGGGGAATACGCTGGCAATGCTTGTCCGTGCGGAAGGCGCGGTGAAGGAAAGTCTGATAGGTAATATTATGGGAACAGTTATCAACCTTGTGCTGGATCCTGTGTTTATCCTTGTGTTTCGTATGGGGGCTGCGGGAGCAGCGCTGGCTACAGTGCTTGGTAATGTGGCAACTACCATCTATTTTTTCGTATATATATTGCATAAAGCAAATATTATTACATTGGATATTCGATATGCGATGAAGAGACCTGCGGCACTTGGACGCATTTTGGCAATCGGTCTGCCGAACGGAATCGGCAGTGTTCTCTCGGGATTTGCCTCTACGTTCAGCAATCAGCTGCTGGCAGGATATGGAACAAGTGCAATTGCTGCAATGGCCGCTGCCGGCAAAGGGACGATGATATTGATTTTCTGGTGATGGCTGTATGCATGGGCTGTCAGCCTCTTTTATCATACAGCTATGGAGCGGGAGATTTTGCCCGGCTGAAAGAGGTGATGAAAAAACTATTGATTTTGTTGTTTGGAATGGGAATGACTGTTATGGTGTTGTGCCTGATCTTCCGGCAGGGATTGATTGGTGTTTTTCTCAAAGAAAGTGTGGTTGCGGACCTGGGGACAGAGATGCTCAGCGTCCTGATTCTGTCTAGCCCGTTGATTGGTATCGGATACCTGATTACCAGCTACTTTCAGGCAATCAACCGGCCGACCGAGGCGATTGTCATTTCTGTTCTGCGGCAGGGAGCGCTGTTGATACCGGCACTTTATGTGATGAATTTCTTTTGGCAGATCATGGGCATCACATGGGCATATGTAGTATCCACAGTTCTGGCAGTTGCCGTGGCGATGGGCATGTATGTGTTTCAGAAGAAAAAAGAAAAAAGATAAAAGAACATTGACCTCATCGGAGAGAAAATGCTATGATGTTGTGGTCAGAAGCTTTAGAGCCCATGATGACAGCTAAAATCTGAAGTGAGGAATAAATGATGAGACTGAGGAATATACCAAGAGCGGACAGTGTGATTTCGGCCCATTCGTTGGCAGTGAATGAGCCAAAGGAATATAAAGGATTATGGCAGAATGTGTTTGAAAACGACAATCCGGTTCATGTCGAAATCGGCATGGGAAAAGGACAGTTCCTGACGAAGATGGCGGCTGTGCACCCGGATATCAATTATATTGGAATCGAGCGGTATTCGAGTGTGCTACTGCGGGCATTGGAGAGATATGACCTGCTTGCCGCACTCCCCGACGATACAGCTGTCATGAGGGAATCTGTGGGACTTCGTAATATTCGTTTTATTTGTATGGATGCAAATGATTTGCCACTGGTGTTTGCAAAAGGGGAAGTGGACAAAATCTATCTGAATTTCTCCGATCCATGGCCGAAGGCGAGACATGCCAGACGGAGGCTGACCTCAAAAGAATTTCTGGCTGTGTACAAGCAGGTGCTGAAACCAGGCTGCGAGGTAGAATTCAAGACAGATAATACCGGACTGTTTGATTTTACTCTGGAACAGGTGCAGGAGGCAGAGTGGGAAATAAAAGAGTTCACCTATGATTTACACCATGACGAAAGAATGAATGAAGGAAATATTATGACAGAATACGAGGAAAAATTTTCCTCCAAAGGAAATGCAATCCACAAAGTCATCTTTACGTTTGACTGAGAACCAAACAGACGAAAGACGCATATGATAGAGGTGAAAGGGTGTTTCATCTGTAAAGGAAGATGGCGTGAGAAGACGAAAAACCTGGAAAGATTATGTCTGTGAAAAATTATACTGCAGGCCGGAGTGGAATCGGAAATTACTGAAGATACAGAGGGCATTCGCCGAAATCTGCGAAATATTGAATCCGGATGAACACTGTGGCAGAGATTAATCTTCATAAAACAGAAAAAGCACACCTGAAAGGAAAAGAAGGTGCATTCTATGAAACAGAAAGTGACCTCAGCCAATTATACGAACGAAGTACTGATGACAAAGCTTCCGGTGCTGGTGGAATTTTATGCTTCATGGTGCGGGAAATGCGCGATGATGGAAGATGTACTGGAGGAACTGGCACAGGAAAATAAACACTGGATGAAAGTCTGCCAGATTGATATAGAGGAATCCGAAGAACTGGCGGCACGGTTTGAGGTGGAAATCGTGCCAACTTATATCGTATTTTGGAAGGGAAACCCACTCGCTTCTGCAAGCGGTGTGCGTGATAAACAAACGCTTAAAGAAATGGTGGGCGAGGCGGTAGGTGACACAGAGTAAAACAAAAATGTAGCAGTTCGGCCATATGGCTCAAATCTTGCTTATGGCTGAACTGTTACAAAAAATC
>CALZPS010000232.1 GCA_945827765.1 uncultured Lachnospiraceae bacterium
CCACCGGGCTTTTTTTCGTGATGTCCTGAAACACCGGGAAAATGTGACCTTGCTTGTTCTATTTGAAGTTTATTTGCGCGGCAAGCCTCAGTATAAACAAAGCGGGCAATTGTTTTCCCCTTATTCTTCACAGATTTATGATTTTCTTTCCACTCTGCTGGAAGATGCGAAAATAAAGGGACTTATTTCTTCTTCCGTTCAGGTCAAAGAAACCTTTGACTTTATTTCCAGCCTGAACACGGCTTTCATCCGACAGATTGGATTGATGGAAGACGAGAATTTCAGACAACAGGAAGCAGCCGTTTCGCAGCAAATTTCCACACTGTTAGATTTTATTACGATATATTTATTACACCCTCATGAAACCGCCGGTGTATCCCACATCGGCTTGCCGCCAATCAAGAGAAAGGAACCGGATTTTTCCGAAGGATAACAAACTATGACTACCATTTTACTGATTATCATTTATATTGCTTTTATCAGTCTCGGACTGCCTGACCCGCTGTTGGGCTCCGCATGGCCTTTGATGTACCCCGAACTTGGCGCAGATGTGTCCTGGGCAGGTATTATTTCCATGATTATTTCCGCCGGCACGATTGTTTCCAGTCTCATGAGTGACCAGATGACCAGACTGCTGGGTCCGGGCAAAATTACAGCCGTCAGTGTCGGTATGACCGCCACTGCCTTGTTTGGTTTTTCCGTAAGCCACTCTTTTTTAATGCTCTGCCTGTGGGCTGTTCCTTATGGGCTCGGTGCAGGCGGCGTGGATGCTGCGCTCAACAATTATGTTGCACTACATTATCCCGCCAGACATATGAGTTGGCTGCACTGTATGTGGGGGGTCGGGACCAGTATCGGACCGATGATTATGGGCTGGGCGGTAGCCGGAGGATTCCACTGGAACGGAGGATACCGCAGTATTTCTTTTTTGCAGATTGCGCTGACTGTCATTCTCATCGTGACCTTGCCACTGTGGAAGAAGGTTCCGCTGCGCGAGATAGAATCCGCTTCCACCCAATCAGATAAAGGAAACACTGCCCCTGCAAAAACCGGCTATACACTGCCGCAGTTAATCCGCCTTCCCGGTGTCAAAGAAGTACTGATTTGTTTCTTCTGCTACTGTGCGTTGGAAACGACCGCCGGAATGTGGGCTGCCAGCTACTGCACCCTTTATCGCGGCATCTCTGTGGAAGAAGCAACCCGCTGGGCAAGTTTCTTCTATATCGGTATCACCGTCGGCAGATTTTTCTGCGGTTTTCTGACTTACAAAATAAATGACCGCAATATGATTCGTCTGGGGCAGTTTGTAGCAGCGGCCGGCATTCTCCTTATCATTCTGCCTGCCGGCAAGAGTCTGCTGTTAATTGGATTAATTCTGATTGGCTGCGGCTGTGCTCCGGTGTACCCTTCCATCATCCACGAGACGCCGGATAATTTCGGTGCAGAGTTAAGTCAGGCCATAATCGGTGTGCAGATGGCTGCCGCTTACACAGGCACCTGCCTGATTCCGCCGTTGTTCGGGCTGCTGGCACAGTATGTTTCAGTTGCACTTTATCCTCTGTTTATGGCTGCCATCCTGATTCTGATGATTGTAATGTCTGAACTGCTGCACAAAAAAACAGTCAGACGTTAACCCTCCGTTTCAGGGTGATCACACATGCAGCAGACAGCATTTTTTCGTACATCATATCAGATACTGCCTCTTTTACATCCTCAAAGTAATTCATGTAAAAGAGGCAATATCTGCTCTACAACGAATACAGCCGCACAGGCTCCCGCCGCCACCATTACCAGACTGCGGTCTTTTAATGCCAGAATAATTGCCACTGCGGCTCCGGCAAGTGCGCTCCACAAGCTCCCGGTGGCATATAAAACTGCCGGGAGAGTCATCGCTGTCAGGCATGCATACGGCACATAATAAAGAAATGATTTTATGTATTTGTTTTCCACCTTTTTACGAAATACTGTCAACGGAATCATCCGAATCAAATATGTCACAATCGCCATCACGGCAATATACAAATAAATCAAATGATTGCTCCCACTCATTCTTTCTCTTCCTCCACCGGAAACAATACTGCTCCGACCGCAGCCGCGGCAACAGTACAGATAATAATCGAAATACCCGCCGAAATTCCCGAAAACAACGGCACATAATAAATCAAACAACTTAACAATGCGGCCATAGCAACCACCCAGAACACCGGCTTTAATTTCTTTGCCACCGGAACCACGACCGCAATAAACATCCCGTACAACGCCACACTCAACGCATTTCCCAGAGATTTTGGCAGCAGTTCTCCGGCTGCCGCTCCCAGTATCGTACCGCCTGTCCAACCCAATATAGGCAGGCTCTGCAGTCCCAGCATATATGAAAATGTCAGACTCTTTGCATGATTCATTGCCACCGCAAAAATCTCATCCGTGTTGGCAAATGCCACGACCATACGCTGCCACAGGGGCATCTCCTCCGACAATTTCTGCGAAAGAGACAGACTCATCAGCGCATACCGCAGATTTATAACAAACTGGGTCAGAATCAATTCCAGAACCGTTCCCCCTGCTGTAATAATCTGAATCCCTGCAAACTGTCCCGCGCTGGTCACATTCGTAAGACTCATCAAGGCTCCCTGAAAAACAGAGAGCCCGCCGGATACCGCCATAATTCCTACACTAAAACTGACCGAGAGATACCCCAGCGCAATCGGTACGCCATCTCTCAGTCCCTTTTGAAATTCACTTTTCATCCTATTTTTCCTTTTTGTATCTACTAAAATATTCGCGAATGGAAGTTTCTTCCCCGCTCCGAATCTTCTTCAGATTATCTTTATGGCGCCACATAATGCAGGCGCCGGTCAATGCCATAATCAAAAAACAACATAAGCTGCCGATTTTGATACTGTACCAGACAGAAAATACAGTCGGTGCATAAAACGCGGAAACCACACCCCAGTTCACCACTGCAATCAAAATCAACGTGGTAATAAGTATAATAAGAAAACAGGGAAAATCAAGCTCCATCATCATTGCCGCCAGACACGCCAGCCCTTTTCCTCCCTTAAAACCCAGATAAAACGGAAATATATGACCGAAAATTACCGCGCATCCTGTAATCACTTTTGCCAGCTGCATACCGACAAACAACCTTGAGGTCAATTCCATGGCAAGGATTGCCTTGGTCAAATCAAACACAAGAACCAACACTCCCCATTTTTTCCCAAGATGAAGATAAGCATTCGTCGCTCCCAGATTCCCCGAACCCTTGCTGCGCAAATCCGTTCCCTGTAATTTCGCAAGAATATAGGATGGGCTAATGCTTCCTAACAGATATCCAATCACTGCACAAATCAATACCCTCATCATGTCACTTCCTTTGTACATTACTAACAAATATGATACCCTATTTTGTAGAAAAATACAACGGATAATTA
>CALZPS010000233.1 GCA_945827765.1 uncultured Lachnospiraceae bacterium
TGCTAATACTGCCATCTTTGTTCCCTCCTTCTCGTTTTCATGACATTTGCTTTCTTCATTATCCATACAATAACACCCCGACCATTTTTTGTCAATAACCGGGTACAAAATAAACAACTCTATTTCTTGACTATATTTTAACATGTATCCGGTCTAAAATCAAATATTTTGTAAATATTATGTCCATATTTATTTGCATA
This sequence comes from uncultured Lachnospiraceae bacterium, assembly GCA_945827765.1. GTDB lineage: Bacteria > Bacillota > Clostridia > Lachnospirales > Lachnospiraceae > Schaedlerella. Next base: position 201 of record CALZPS010000233.1, read on the forward strand.
TAACCCTCATCAATTGTCAACCTCAATTTTCCAATCGGTTATATTCCGACGTTTTTATTTTGTTTCGTATCGGACTATATGGAAACACTTCACACTTAATCAATGCATCAAATATCGCAGAAAAAAGGTACTGTGAAAATCCTCTAAAATAGTGTATAGTAATAAAAAATAAGAAGAAACGAAAAGGAGAATACGATGAAAAAAGTACAAAACATTACATTGCAGAATGACCGTGCTTATGCTATCAGTGACCATTTATATGGTATTTTTCTGGAGGATATTGGGTTTGCTGTGGATGGCGGACTGAATGCAAACCTGATTCATAACTATAGTTTTGACGGTGTGTACTTGGATTTGAAGACGAATAAGCCGCTTTTGGATCCGCTGAGGTACTGGCATTTATCCGGCGGAACAATCAAAAGCATGGAGGAAGGAGGACTGGCCGGGCATAGTCGTTATGCCAGAATTACAGTGTCTGCAGACAAAACGGCTGTATTAAGAAATTATGGATACCACGGCGGGCAGAAGGGGGAGCGCCCCGCGATGAATATTGTTGCCGGTGCGTCTTATACATTTGCCTGTTGGAGCAGACGGAACGATTTTGCAGGAAATGTGACGGTCCGCATCGTGGACGGAGAAGGACGTGCATTGACAGATACCGTTTCTTTTGAACCAGGCGATGAGACAGATAATACTGTGGACGGGACAGGTTGGAAGAGAAAAAGCATTGGGCTGAGCGGAACGGCGGACGGATACGGCATATTCGAGATTCTATTTGCCGGCAAAGGTGCCCTGGACCTTGATTGTTTGGAGTTTCGGAATGATGACTACTGGCAGGCGGGCGATCCGAAGTGGCGTCACGGAAAAATGAGGAAAGATTTAGTGGAGACACTGCGGGATATGAAACCGGCATTTATGCGTTTCCCAGGTGGGTGTATCGTCGAGGGAATGACAAAGGGTAACGAATATAACTGGAAAGATACGGTAGGGGAGCTTTGGGAACGAAAGAGTAACTACAATCTCTGGTCCGAGAAACTTCCGGACGGTGGTTATAATCAATCTTACCAGATTGGTTTTTATGAGTATTTTTGTCTCTGTGAGGATCTCGGGATGAAACCGCTTCCGACCCTGTCCGCCGGACTAAACTGCCAGATAAGGGAAATGCAATACAAGCTAAAGGATTTACATGTGCCTATAGACAGTCCGGAATTTAAGACATACATAATTGATAACTATTTGGATCTGATTGATTTTGCGAAGGGAGATCCGGAGAAAAGTGAGTGGGCGGCAGTGCGGGCACGCATGGGTCACCCTGAACCGTTTGTGTTGGACATGATTGGCATCGGAAACGAGAATTATGGAAAAGATTACCGGAAACGATTCGCTGCAATACGAGAAGCAATCGCGAAAAAGGATCCGTCTATTCGCTGCGTATGCTCTGCAGGATTCCTTCCGCAAAAGATAGCGATTAGGGGTATTTGGAATTATATGCGAAAAAAATATCCGAAAGACATTGTTGATGAACATTCTTATCATTCTCCGGAGTGGTTTGAAAAGCAGACACACCGCTATGATAAATACCCCAGAGGAACGGCAAGCGTTTACGTCGGAGAATACTCGGCGAATGGAATGGCTGCCGGGAAAAAAATGACGGTAGAGAATAGTAACTGTATGGACTCAGCACTTGGTGAAGCGGCGTTCATGATTGGAATGGAACGGAATGGCGATGTTGTGGAAATGTCGTCCTTCGCACCGTTGTTGAATCTGGTGGACAGTGAGAACTGGTTCTCGAATTTGATTGACTTTAATCCAAAGATGGTTTGTCCGTCAGTCAATTATTACAATCAGAAATTATTCTGTAATTATTACGGTGCGACAGCAATTCCATTTTCCGGGAAGTTACCTTCCAGGTGTTACGTGTCCGTGACCAGGGATGACAGCAAGGTTTATTTGAAAGCGGTCAATACCGGCAATGAAGCAGTGAAATTAAACGTATCAGGAATCCCGGCGAAAGAAAGTGAGGGCTGCGGTGAGATGTTGAAAAACGATGCGCCGGAGGCAAAAAATCGCCTGCAGTTTACAGGAGAGGCAAAAAATGAAGTGCTTCCACAGCAGATTTGCTGCCATGTGTCGGAGGGAGAGATGGAACTTACCTTGCATTCACATAGTATCCTAGCAGTGGCAATTACGATTTAATAAGACTTTTCTTCCTCAAAGGCAAAAAAGATCTCCCAAAATGAAGGGGAGAGAATTACCCAGGTGAATGATTCTCTCCCCAAAAAGGAAGAACTTTTTCTTAATAATCTTTCTATTATTTTTCCAGTCCGGCGACATACTGTACCGCTGCAAGTGCCGCCACACTTCCATCTGCCGCAGCCGTGGTAAGCTGTCTCACCGCTTTGGTTCGACAGTCTCCCGCTGCAAATACACCTGCTGCACTCGTCTTTGTGTCCTCTCCCGCCACGATAAAACCGCCCTCATCTGTCTCCACCAGAGAGGCGAAAGGTTCGTTTTTGGGAATCTGCCCCACCGCTACAAACACACCGGACACTGCCAGTTCTGACTGTGTATCTGAACTTTTATTGCGCAGATGCAGTCCTTCCACCATGTGTTCTCCGAGAATATCCTCGACCACCGTATCCAGCATGAACTCAACGTTTTCTTTTCCGGCAAGCCGCTTTACCAGCCCTTCCTCCCCTCGGAAGGTATCTCTGCGGTGAATCAGATATACTTTTTTACAATAATTGGAAAGGAACTCTGCATCCTGCAGCGCTGTGTTGCCGCCGCCGATGACCGCCACATTCCGCCCCCGGAAAAACATCCCATCACAAGTAGCACAATAAGATACACCCGCACCTTTCAGACGTTCTTCCCCGGGAACACCCAGGTGACGATGCTCCATGCCGCCCGCCAGAATCACACTGCGGCAGGAGTAAGACTGTCCTGAGGTACGCACAAGCCAGAAACCATCGGAGTCTTTTTCAATTTCCAGCACTTCCTCCTGTCGAAACTGTGCCTCAAGCGCAGCCGCCTGTTCATAAAGCTGCATCGTAAACTCACTTCCGCTGATACCCGGAATGCCCGGATAATTTTCCACCTTCGGTGAGTTTACAATCTGCCCGCCGTAATTTATTTTTTCAAACAAAATCGTCGTTTTTCCGGCGCGCTGTCCGTAGA
>CALZPS010000234.1 GCA_945827765.1 uncultured Lachnospiraceae bacterium
GAGATCTAGTACGGTCTCGTGGGCTCGGAGATGTGTATAAGAGACAGTTTAACATACTGGCAGAAAAACCAAACATATTCATCGACACTAATGTGTCGGGCATAATGTCACACCAGCTTTCTCCGTTATCCTCCGTATAAGCCACACCTGCGTCTCTTTTCTCAATATGCGTGCGCTCGGTAATGCCTGTCAGATAACCTTCTTCATCCATCTCGCAGACTCCTCTTGAGACATATCCATTCTCTGTCAGTGTGTTGGACAATATATAACTTACCATCGCATATCGATATTTGTCATCATCCTCATATTCCGTAAGATAACGATAAATTTCAGAAAAAGCGCTTACCCCATAATAATCATCGGCATTGATGACTGCAAACGGTCCGTCTACCACATCCTTACAGCAAAGAATCGCATGTCCCGTACCAAACGGTTTCACGCGTCCTTCGGGAAATGTAAACCCATCCGGCAGCATATCCGGCTCCTGATAAACGTACTCCACATCCATATACTGACTGATGCGGTCACCGATTCCTTCTTTAAATTCTTTCTCAATTGCCTTTTTAATGATAAAAACGACTTTTTCGAATCCGGCGCGTTTCGCATCAAAAATGGAAAAGTCCATAATGATGTGGCCATCCTCATCTACCGGGTCAATCTGTTTGAGTCCGCCGTAGCGGCTGCCCATCCCGGCCGCCATAATCACAAGCACTGGTTTTTGCATAAGTCACCTTACCTCCTATCTCAATGCTTTCTTCCTTCACCATTGCTATTATACTTCGACTTTATATTCCGGTCAATGTTGTTTTGTTGTATCCTCCTGCCCTTTTGTTGTGCAGCAGGCACTTTTGTTGCACAATAGATACTTTTATTGTGGAAACTATTGATTTCGGATGCGTTCTGCCAAATCATTCAAGTACACCCACCGCTCCATTTTCTCTTCCAACACCTGCTCTGTCTCTTCTTTTTGTGCGGACAATTCAGACAATCTTGCAGAATTGGTGGCATTTTTCATCATTTCCTGTTCCAGAATCCCGATTTTTTCTTCCAATCCGGCAATTTCCTCATCAATCGTTTCAAATTCCCGCTGTTCTTTATAGGAAAATTTTAATTTCGTCGGTTGATTTTGTTTCCAGCTTTTTTCAGATGGTACTTTAGGTTGTTGATCCTTTTTTTCAGAGGAACCTGACTTTTTGTTGCCGCCTGCCATTCCTGCCCCCAAAGCATTCTGATTGTCCAGCACAGTATTTATCGCTGAAAATGTGCGCGCATCCCCCTGCGCATTCCATGCTTTTTTCGCCTCAAGATAATCGCTGTATCCGCCCTCGTATTGTTTTAAAAATCCCGACCCCTCAAATGCAAAAATACGCTCCACGAGATTATCGAGAAAGTAGCGGTCATGCGACACCGTAATGATGATACCTGAAAAGCTATCCAGATAATCTTCCAATATCGTCAATGTCGGAATATCCAAATCATTGGTCGGTTCGTCCAATATCAACACATTTGGTGCCTCCATGAGAACTTTGAGCAGATACAGGCGTCTTCTTTCCCCGCCGGATAGTTTGGCAATCGGTGTATACTGCATCGAACCGTCAAACAAAAATCGCTCCAGCATCTGGGACGCGGTGATATGCCCGTCCTTCGTCGGAACATACTCCGCTGTCTCCTTGATATAATCAATCACTCGTTGTCTGCCGTCCATCTGCGTCTCTTCTTGTGCAAAATATCCAATCCGAACCGTCTCACCAATTTCCACATTGCCGTTGTCCGGCTTGAGCACTCCGGTAATGATTTTCATCAGTGTTGATTTTCCACAACCATTCGGACCAATAATACCCAGGCGCTGATTTTTTAGGACAATATAACTGAAATCCCGGATAATGATTTTGTCCCCATACTGCTTGGAAATATGGTGCAATTCAATCGTCTTTTTCCCCATCCGGGTTTCTACGGAATCCATCTCCACCATTGTATCTCTCACCGGTGCAGAACCGCTTTTCAATGCCTCCAGCCGTTCCAGCCTTGCTTTTTGCTTGGTTGTTCTGGCCCGACATCCGCGTTTCGCCCATTCCAGCTCCATGCGCAGTACACTCTGGCGCTTTCGTTCAGTTGCCAGATCCATTTCCTCGCGCTCTGCTTTCATTTCCAGAAATCTGGAATAATTCGCTGTATATGCATACAATTTTCCATGACTGATTTCCAGAATCTTGTTTGTCACGCGGTCGAGAAAATAGCGGTCATGTGTCACCATAATAACAATTCCCCTGAAACGGTTCAAATAGTCTTCCAGCCACGCTGCCATCTCATTGTCAATATGGTTGGTCGGCTCATCCAATACCAGCACATCCGCCGGATTAACAAGCGTTTTTGCCAGTGCAACTCGTTTCTTCTGTCCGCCGGAAAGCTGCGAAATCAAAGCTGCGTGCTCGGTGATTCCCAGATGATTGAGAATCGTTTTAGCGTCACTGTCCGGATTCCAATCTGTGCTGTCTTTTTCCTGTCCGCCTGTCACATAGGACAATACTGTCGCCCTAGCCGGGAACTCCGGATTCTGCGGCAAATATGTAATACGCAGCCCGTTCTGGCAGATAACCTGCCCCTCATCCGGTTCTTCCAATCCGGCAATGATTTTCAAAAGTGTCGTCTTACCCGTCCCATTAATGCCTATGATCCCAATTTTATCGCCATCATGGATACCATAAGATACATCATCAAAAATAACCTTTTCTCCAAATACTTTACTGATATGTTCGATATTTAATACATTCATCTAACCTGTCCTCTGTCCGGTACAATATCTTCCGATAATGTACTGATTATATCCATTTTTCCTTTCTGAAATACTGCAAAAGCGCGATACAACCCTCATACACATCCTCATAGGTCGTATCAAAATCTCCGGTGTACCACGGATCCGCGATATCCCTAGGTTCGGTCGTAAAGTCCAAGAGCCGATGAATTTTGTTGTCCGGGTCTCCACCGGTGATGCGCAGCATATTGCGGATGTTCCAAGTATCCATGCCCAAGAGCAGATCATACTTATCATAATCTTTGCGGGTCATCTGTACCGCATATTTTCCCTCTGTGGAAATTCCCAATTGTTTTAATTTATTTCTGGTTCCATAGTGAACCGGATTGCCAATCTCCTCCCGGCTGGTGGCCGCCGATTCGATATGAAACCGATCTCCAAGTTCTTGTTTTTGAACCATGTCGCGGAACACAAATTCACACATGGTAGAACGGCAAATATTGCCGTGGCAAACAAATAATACGCGTATCATATATTTTTTACTCCTAACTTATCTCGGATTATCTCGGTTTTTCCTTATTTTCAGGGCATTTGCGCACTTTTTCAGTCTATCGACCATTTT
>CALZPS010000235.1 GCA_945827765.1 uncultured Lachnospiraceae bacterium
CTACACAAGGAGTATCGTCGGCAGCGTCAGATGTGTATAAGAGACAGGGACTATTTCTTCCGCCGGGAGGCGGCTGGTTTTTCGGTTCAGAGGGAGATTGGGTTAGTCAGCATGTGGCGATTGCCGACAGTCTGCGCAGGACGATGCTTTCCAGTCAGCAGATCCTGCCGCAGTGGACAGGGCTGGGCGGCGGCAGCAACATTTACGATTTTGCATATTATGGACTGCTGAGACCGGATGTTTTGTTTTCCTGTCTGATGCCGAATGTGGAAATGAAATATTTTGTCGCCGGATATGCGGCATTGGGTGTGCTTTTCAGTGCATGGCTTTGTTATATCTGGCTACAGAAAAGAGGAAAAACGAGATGGATTTCGTTTGCCGGAGCAGTGCTGATGGTTTCGGCGGGCTGCTTCTATCATGCACATCACCAGATAATGTTTGTAAATTATATGCCATTTCTGGTGCTGGCACTTATTGGCGTGGAACAGGTAATGCAGAAAGGGAGAATCTGTCTGTTGGCGGTAAGTGTGTTTTTGATTCTCCTACATAGTTTTTACTATGCCCCTGCAAGTATTTGTGTGGTGGGTATTTACGCATTGCATCGCATCACAGAGAGAAAAGAGCAGGCCCGGTCACGATTTTGGAAGATTATTTTTGCAATCGGACTTGCCGTCGGGATGGCGATGATTATCTTGCTGCCGGTAGGACTCGACATTTTATCAACGGCAAAGGATGGCGGAAGTGCAGCGGGAAAAGAATTGGAGCTGCTGGACCTCGGACTGCCGGGGCTGCTCTATTCTCCGTATGGGTGCGGCATGACATTGGTAACTTTGTACACATTGATTTTATCTGTGCGGAAAAAGAAAAAACGTTTTTTGGCTGTCTCTCTGTTGATTGTAATGTCAGTTCCGGCGATTTCTCTCGTACTCAACGGTTTTTTGTATGCCAGAGCAAAAATATTGATTCCGTTTGTTCCGCTGCTGGTATGGGTGTGTATTGACACTTTGCAGGATATATGGAATGGGCGGCAGCGGGCAGAATGGATTCCGTTTCTGTTTTGTCTGATTCCGGCATTGGTTTCTGAATGGAAGGCGTTGATTCTGGCCGAAGGAATGATTTTGGCTATTTGGATTGTGTGGTGGAGAGGAAAAGAAACAAAAACTACAAAGAGAACAGCATACGGATTTTGGGTAATTCTGCTGATTCCTGTGTGTGTAAATCTGGGAGTAAATTTAGACGATTCTTATCTGCGTGAATTTTTAAATAGGATGGGGATGATGCCGGGCGGAGGTTATATCAGTGCAGAGGATCAAAGACAGCAGCGTGTTCCGGCAGAAAAGATCAGAGAATTTGCGTCGGATTCCAACTACCGTTTTGAAATACTGGCGGACAGCTATGTAAACTGTAACGTGCTGCCGGATGGAGAGATTCAGCGTACCTCCATGTATTCTTCCGTATCGTACAACAGATATTAGGAATTTTATTATAATACTATGGGAAAATACAATTCTTTTAAAAACCGTGTGGCACTGGTGGCAGGGAAAAATCCGTTTTTCAATTATTTCATGGGAGTGAGATATCTTCTGACAGAAAAGGACAAAGTACCCGAGGGGTACCAGGTGAAAGAATCCTGTAACGATTATGTACTGGCTGAGTGCGAGGATGTACTTCCGGTTTGTTATGGGACAACAGAATGCTTGAGCAGGGATGCATTTGATATGTTGGAATTTCCCGATACGTTGGAGGCACTTTGTACAAGGACGATTGTGGAGCCGGAAGGTTCAGAGACGAATGCCGGGCAAAAAAACAAAGTGCCGGGAAATAGTGCACAAAATGCCTTAGGTACAGAATTTAAAGGGCATTTCCGGAAACAGAATCCGGAAACATTTTTTGCAGTCGAGGAATCAGAGACGGAAATCAGTGAAATAAGAACGATAGAAGAATATTTGTCTTCCGCGGGAGAAGGGGAGACAGTCTTCCTGAAATTGAGCGAGCCTCTGCACGACCGGCTAATGGTGATACGTTTCCTTGTAAACCGCAAAGACGGGCAGGAAGTTGTCATTTCTGTGAATGGAATGAAAAATAAATTGTCCGCTGCAAGTGCACCTTATCCAAACAAAAACGAAATGTTCACTTATATTTTTGACGGTGGGGAACAGTTGGAAAAATTAAAAATAAAAAAATCTGCCGGAAATTATAAAGTGGAACAGTTGGAAGTTTACACATTGGACAAGGCATATTTGAAACATGAAAATGTGACAAAACCCACGCCGGAAAGTACGGCTGGAGCGCAGGTGTTTCGGGGCAATATTATCATGGATGAAGACGGATATTTTGTGACATCCTATCCGTACCGAAAAGGATACCAGATTTTCGTGGACAATACGGAGGTAAAGCCTGCACTGGTCAATACTACGTTCTTAGGCTGCTCTGTTACGGAGGGAGCCCATACGATAGAAATCCGGTTTACCGCGCCGGGATACGAAACCGGCCGATTGATCAGCATAGGAGCATGGATGCTTTGGGGATTGATTCTGCTTGGTGAGACAATCAAAGACATCAGAACATACAGGAAAGTGAGGAACAAAAAATGGCGTTAATCAGTATTATCATACCGTGTTTTAATGAAGAAGAATCGTTGATTCCTTTTCATCGGGAGACAAAAAAAGTAATAGACCACATGGAAGGAACAGATTATGAGATGATTTTTGTGGATGACGGCAGCAGTGATCGTACCCTGGAATTGTTGCGCGGTCTTCAACAGAGCGACCGGCATTGCCGTTATATTTCTTTTTCCAGAAATTTTGGCAAAGAAGCGGCAATGTATGCGGGGCTGAGCGAGGCAAAAGGGGATTATTGTGTGATTATGGATGCAGATCTGCAGCACCCGCCTGTCTTACTGCCGCAAATGTATCGTGCAGTCAGCATGGAAGGCTATGACTGTTGCGGCGGAAAACGCTGTGGACGGGAAGGGGACGGTGCAGTCCGCAGTTTTTGTTCGCGGTTATTTTACAAAATCGGGAAATGTCTGACCCATATGGAGATGGCAGACGGATACGGTGATTTTCGTATGATGAACCGCAATATGGTAAATGCGATTCTGGAAATGAAAGAGTACAACCGCTATATGAAAGGAATTTATTCTTTCGTAGGATTTCAGACAAAATGGATTCCATACGAAAATGTGGAGCGGGAGAATGGCAGCAGTAAGTGGAATATGAGAAGTCTTTTGGCGTATGCCATGGAAGGAATTTTTTCGTTTTCTACCGCACCGCTCAAACTTGCCGGACTGGCGGGCGGGGCACTCTTGCTGGCAGCAGTAATATCTGTCTCTTATACACATCTCCGAGCCCACGAGACCGTACTAG
>CALZPS010000236.1 GCA_945827765.1 uncultured Lachnospiraceae bacterium
ATCTAGTACGGTCTCGTGGGCTCGGAGATGTGTATAAGAGACAGGTCTACAAGGTCATACATCCACTTGCGGAAGAATGATGACACATCCATCATATATGCCGCCGTGTTGAAGAAAATCTGTGCATCTCCCGTCCATGCCAGACGTTCCCTCGTCGGGCAGTCTGTCGGCACGTCCAGATAATTGCCTTTCATACTCCACTTCGTGTTTGCAAAAATCTGATTCACTTTGATGTTGGAGCACTCAAATTCTCCGGTCTGTTCCATATCCGAATATACGGCAATCGACTCAAAATCTTCCGCCTTAAAATCCACATCCGTCTCTATCAGTGCATACTGAAATCCAAATACCGTAAAATGTGACTGATACACATCCTCCCCACCCGAACAAGAAAAGAGGATTTCCTGTTTAGGGGTCGGCTGCATCTCACATCTGAGCTTATCCGCCTGACCAACTGCCACAAGCATTTCCTTTATCCCGCCGAATTCCTTGACCGGTTTCTGAACTTGCATATTTTTCTGTGTGAATTCTCCGTTCTCATCGAGAATTTCTCCGCATAAGAGACGCACCCGCTGTCCCTCTTCTCCCTTGACTTTGAATTTCACAAACCCGGCAATATTCTGTCCGAAATCCAATACTTTTTTGCCGCTCGGAGTGACAATCAGTTTCGCCTTAAAATGCTCCTGCTCCTTCGGCAATACATTGTTGGAGGCTACCGGAATCAATTCTTTCTTATCCGAAGTCTGCGGCGGTTTCGCCACAATTGCTCTGCCATTGTAGGAAGGTTTCATGTTGGCATTGTAAACTTCTCCGTCTTTTAAGTCTGCAAAACGCACCGGTCCATCGTTAGACCATGCAAATGTTTCATCGCTTGCTATGCAGGCTGTACTGCCATCTTCATAAGAAACTACCAACTGGCATTTCACTTTCGACTGTCGCCCAAATACATTGGTAGCTGCGAAACAGCCGATGGATCCCCTGTACCAGCCGTCTGCCAACTGAATTTCCAGCACATTTTCTTCCTGCAAAAGTTCTGTCGCGTCATAGGTCTGGTAATGCAGACGTTTCCGATAATCCGTACTGCCCGGAACTAAAACCGCATCGCCAATCTTCTTTCCGTTCAAATAGGACTCATAAATACCACATGCCGTAATGTACAGTCTGGCAGTCTTTACCGTCTTTGTTGTGCGGAATGTCTTGCGGAAATAATCGACCGGATAACGGGTATTCTTTTTCAGTTTATAATCTCCGCTGATCCATTTTCCCTTCCAGTCCGAAGCTTCCAAAAGCCCCATCTCAAACCAGCTTTCGGACCATTCTCCCTCTGAATCTTCCTCATCCCACAGCTTCACCTGCCAGCAAATATGCTCGCCGCTCTTCAATGCTCTTCCCACGTAAGGAACGTGCGTCATGGCATCCGAGTTTACTTTGCCGCTGTCCATCAAGAGTTCATCTCCTGCTTTCACCACAAGCCGGTAAGCCGTCTGTTTGAGTCCGTCCTCGCAGTTCCAGTAGAATCTCGGTTCTCTGATATCGATTCCCAAAGGTTTTTTTAAATATTCCGTGCGTAAATGTACTGCTCTCATATCAGCCACACTTCTCCATTGATGCCTGACGGCACGGTCGGCGTCGGGATGCCGCCCATCATCGCCGCATACGGATTCGGGATGTTCACTGCCGCCCTCTCTAATGTCGTTGCAACCTCAATACGGATAGTATTGTCTCCTGCTTTCAACAATGGAGCAATGTCGTACAGATACGTCGGAACCACCTGGATACCCGCGCTGACTCCGTTTACAAATACTTCCACACCCTCATAGGCATCTGTAATCTGCAGAATCATCTGTGCCGGTACCGTTTCAACATACAGATTTTTCTCATAACGGACAAATCCGGAAAATTCCGGTTCTTCCTCCGCCAGAGTATCCGGCAGGGTAATCTGCGTCTCTTTTACAAACTGAGGATATTGAATACTCTCGCAAATACTGCGTGTCCAGCCCTCGCTGAAATCCTGTTTCTTTGCACCTGATGTCTCTGCCACATCTTTCTCTGTTCCATTCTTCGTATCTGCTGCCTTTACAATCTTTGCAAGCGGCACTGTAACTTCACCGTCCGGCTCGTCAAATATTACAATCAGGCTCTGCAGTGGTTCAATCTCCACGCACAAAACAGTTTTCCCCTCTGATTCCTTCGTGTCCACCTGCTCCAAAAGATTCTTCCATGCATTGTAGGCATATACACTGCCTGTCTGCGGAACGGTGATTTCTCCTGCCCATTTCTCCGTGCCCTCATTAATAAACATATACATCGGAGAACCATTCTCGTAATGACGATAATGAATTCTGTTATTGGCCGGAGCAATGCGGATTTCCGCAAGATTCATTGCATACAATGTATCTGTCAGCGCATCCAGAGCAACTACCTGACATTTGCCGGTATCAAACGGCAGGGCTTTTCCTCCCACCATAGCTTGCGGCAGACTGTCAATAAATATCACCGGAATTTCCTGTTCCAATAATCTGACAATTCCTTTTGCAGCCGCCTCGCACAGATATTTTGTCTGCGGAACAATCAGGACATGATATTCCTGCCCATTGACCCGCAGTACATCCGTGATTTCTGTTCTGAACGCCTGCATATCGGCAAATACATCCGCCGGTATAATCTCAAAATCAATCTGGGCATCGGTCATTCTCTGTGCCGGTTTCTGCATCAGCATGAAATCTCCCGTCCACTCTGCCTCACCCATATACAGTATCGCTGCGGGAGTCACACAATGTCCGTCACTCATCAGCTCGCAGACGTTGTTGAGATATTTCATCAATGCCCCAAAATGACGGTACTGTGGGTTATGTCCGTGTGCATAGAAATGCGGCGGGCAATCCGGATCCGGGAACTCCATGGCACTGAATGCGTGCGGCACATAATGATTGATACCTCTCACAAGGAAATGGTCCGCAAGGTACTTCTCCAGACGCACGCCCTCCGACCAGCCGTAAGCGCCGAAAATCTCACACATGGAGCGACCCTGCTTGCGCGGCTCTATTGATGCTGCGGAACTGCCGAGTTTGCCCAGAACGTAATGGAAAAAGTCTCCTTCTCTCTTGGAGCCGAAAGGACTTGGTACATCCATGTCACCCTCTCCCTGCGGCAAGACCTGACCACCGATATCATCGATTCCCGCCATATCCTGTCCAAACAAACCGCGGAAATAATGTCCCAGACTCGTACCTGTGCGGGCGTGTTGATTGTTATCCTCAATAACGTGTCCGATATACTCTACGCCATGTGCACGCTGTCTCTTATACACATCTCCGAGCCCACGAGACCGTACTAGATCTC
>CALZPS010000237.1 GCA_945827765.1 uncultured Lachnospiraceae bacterium
GATCTAGTACGGTCTCGTGGGCTCGGAGATGTGTATAAGAGACAGTTCCAGGATACTGCATGGGATGTATCGTCGGACATTTCCGTGCTGCATACGATGCTGGCACAGGAAGGGTTGACAGAAGATTCATTTAAAGATGTCGGGGGCAAAAGCCTTTGACCTTGTGATGCTTACGGATTTTAAGCAATGATTCAATACAAAAAGAAATGGAGAGAAAATTATGAGCAACGAATTTAAGGAATTTGCCGCTGCTCCGACATTGACACTGGATCCGTTTCAGACAAAACCGGAGCCGGAACTGCCGGCAGAAAAAGAGCAGCCGGTATTTGATGAAAATGTGCTCAGCGCAGAAGAAAGACAGATGGCGGAGCGGTTTGCGGAACAGATTGATCTGACGAACAGCCAGACCATTTTGCAGTATGGGGCGGGTACGCAGAAAAAGATGGCAGATTTTTCGGAATCTGCACTGGAAAATGTACGCACAAAAGATATGGGTGAAGTGGGAGAGCTTCTGGCAGGTGTTGTACATGAACTGAAGTCATTTGGAGAAGAGGAAGAGAAGGGATTTTTGGGATTCTTTAAAAAGGGCGGCAACAAGATTACTGCGATGAAGACCAAATACAATAAAGCGGAAGCGAATATCAATCAGATAGTAAAGGCATTGGAATCGCATCAAGTACAGCTTTTGAAAGACATTGCACTGTTGGATAAGATGTACGAACTGAATCTGACATATTTTAAAGAATTGACGATGTACATCATAGCAGGAAAGAAGAAATTGAACGAAGTGCGTTCCACCCAGCTGCGCGAATTGCTTGCGAAAGCACAGCAGAGCGGTCTGCCGGAGGATGCGCAGGCAGCAAGGGATCTGGACGGGCAGTGTAACCGGTTCGAGAAAAAAATTCACGATCTGGAGCTGACGCGTCAGATATCCATCCAGACTGCTCCGCAGATTCGTCTGGTGCAGAGCAATGATACTTTGATGGTTGAGAAAATTCAGTCTACAATCGTCAATACGATTCCATTGTGGAAGAGTCAGATGGTGCTGGGACTCGGCGTAGAGCATTCTGCACAGGCAGCAGCGGCACAGCGTGAAGTGACGGATATGACCAATGCATTGTTAAAGAAGAATGCAGAGAAACTGAAAATGGCTACGATTGATACTGCCAAAGAATCCGAGCGCGGCATTGTAGATATGGAGACTTTGAAGATGACCAACGAATCTTTGATCTCGACGTTGGATGAAGTGATGAGGATTCAGCAGGAAGGTCGTCAGAAACGCCGTGAGGCGGAAGTGGAGATGCAGCGTCTGGAAGGCGAGCTCAAGACCAAGCTTCTGCAGATTCAGGGATAAAAGAGGAAACAGATAAAGAAGGGGAAAGAAGAATTATGGCTAAGGAAAAGAAACTAGTACAATCTATCACAGCACGCGATGAGGATTTCGCACAATGGTATACAGATGTGGTGAGAGAGGCAAAATTGTGTGATTATTCAGGGGTAAAGGGATGCTTGAATTACCTGCCAAACGGATATGCCATCTGGGAAAATATACAGAATGATCTGGACAAACGTTTCAAGGCGACCGGAGTGGAAAATGTATATCTTCCGGTATTGATTCCGGAGGCACTTCTGCAGAAGGAGGCAGACCATATCGAAGGATTTGCTCCGGAAGTGGCATGGGTGACTCAGGGAGGGCTGGAGCCTTTACAGGAGAAGTTCTGTATCCGCCCGACATCTGAGACTTTGTTCTGCGATGTGTGGAGCAAAACCGTTCAGTCCTATCGTGATTTACCGAAGGTGTGGAATCAGTGGTGTTCGGTACTGCGTTGGGAGAAGACAACGAGACCGTTCCTCCGTTCCCGCGAATTTTTGTGGCAGGAGGGACATACGATTCATGCCACATTTGAGGAGGCAGAGGCAAGAACCTTGACAATGCGCGATGTGTACCGCGATTTTATTCAGGAAGATTTGGCGATTCCGTTGATTTGCGGGCGCAAGACCGAGAGTGAGAAATTTGCCGGGGCACAGGACACCTATACAGTGGAAGCATTGATGCATGACGGAAAAGCACTGCAGTCTGCGACGAGCCATTTCTTTGGAAATGCATTTCCGGATGCGTTTGATATTAAATACGCAGATAAAAACAATGAATTGCACAGTGTATATGAGACTTCCTGGGGATTGTCTACTCGTATTATCGGCGCGATTATCATGGTTCATGGTGATGACAGCGGACTTGTCCTGCCGCCAAGGATTGCACCGGTACAGACCCGGGTGATTCCGATCGCTCAGCACAAAGAGGGTGTTTTGGAAAAAGCGAACGAACTGCTGAATGCACTTACGGCAGCAGGGTACAAGGCAAAACTGGATGACTCAGATAAGGCTCCGGGATGGAAATTCAGCGAACAGGAAATACTTGGTATTCCGACCCGTATCGAAATCGGACCGAAAGATATCGAAAACAATCAGGTCGTAGTGGTTCGCCGTGATACAAGAGAGAAGATTGTCGTGTCCATCGATGAGATTACCACAAAACTTTCGGAAATTCTCGAGACGATGCAAAAAGATATGTTTGAACGCGCGAAAGCATACCGTGATGAGCGTATCAGCACCGCGACCACCATGGATGAGATGAATCAGCAGTTTAATGAGAAACTCGGTTTCATCAAGGCAATGTGGTGCGGGGAGGAAGCATGCGAGGAAGAAATCAAGGCACAGACCGGAGGAGCATCTTCCAGATGCATCCCGGAGGAGCAGGAACAATTATCCGATGTCTGCGTATGCTGTGGAAAACCTGCGAAACATATGGTATACTGGGGCAAGGCATATTGATATATTTGTGAGCAAAGGGACAAATGGACATAAAAGAGCGTGTTTTGACTGAGCAGAGGGAACTGTTACGGAAAAAGCGCGCTCTTTTCCTGTGAAAAAGTAAAAAACGATAGAAAATCCCTTGACTTTCCCTGAAAAACGTAATAAACTAGTTGAGCGTGCATGAAAATGCATTGTATTTTTGTGCGCGGCTTTAGGTAATGAAAATTATCTGCAACCACCCTGACAGATGCAGGGAAAACGAAAACAATCATAGGAGGTGAAAAAGAATGCCAACATTTAACCAGTTAGTTAGAAAAGGACGTCAGACTTCTGAAAAGAAATCTACAGCACCGGCACTTCAGAAGGGCTATAACTCTTTGAAAAAGCGTGCAACAGATGTTTCTGCACCGCAGAAGAGAGGTGTATGTACAGCTGTTAAGACTGCTACACCGAAAAAACCGAACTCAGCTCTGATAAAGATCGCCAGAGTACGTCTGTCTAACGGAATCGAAGTGACAAGCTACAT
>CALZPS010000238.1 GCA_945827765.1 uncultured Lachnospiraceae bacterium
GTTCAAGAAGAAGCCTACCAAAGAGCAGTTGATTGAGAAACTGGTAAACTTTAAAGGATTTCCGCAGGACGCTAATCTGCCGAGCGCTCCGAAACAGTTCATCCAGTATCTGGAGGAAGACAACCGTCCGCAGGTTAGCATGGATGTGGATTATGAGAACGGCATGGGAGTATCCATCGGTCGTCTGCGTGAGGACAGTATGTTTGATTACAAGTTTATCGGTCTGTCTCACAATACTGTCCGCGGGGCAGCAGGCGGTGCGGTACTGTGTGCAGAGGCATTGACAGCGAAGGGATATATTGCAGCGAAAGAGTGACTGCAGTCTGCGAACCTTGAGAGGGAGAAGCATGGGTGTCTTTTGACTCCGACATCTATAAAGAATAACAGAAAGTGAGGATTGTCACGATGGGAATGACGATGACGCAGAAGATTCTGGCCGCTCATGCGGGCTTAGAATCCGTAGAGGCAGGACAATTGATCATGGCAAAGCTCGATGTGGTGATGGCAAATGATATCACCGGACCGATGGCACTGCCGATTATCAAACAGATGTCCGACAAGGTATTTGATAAGGATAAAGTGGTCTTTGTACCAGACCATTTTACACCGAACAAAGATATCAAGTCCGCAGAAAATTCCAAAGCGATTCGCGAATACGCAAAGGAACAGGGACTGACATGGTATTTTGAACAGGGTAAATCCGGCGTGGAGCACGCAATTCTGCCGGAGGCAGGCGTGGTGGTTGCCGGGGAATGTATCATTGGCGCGGACTCCCACACTTGTACATACGGGGCGCTTGGTGCATTTTCGACCGGTATGGGAACAACGGATGTGGCTACGGGCATGGCTACCGGAGAAATCTGGTTCAAAGTTCCGAGTGCCATCAAGTTTGTGCTGACCGGAAAACCGGGACCGTATGTGAGCGGAAAGGATATCATTATCCATATCATTGGCAAAATCGGCGTGGACGGCGCACTTTACAAATCAATGGAATTTGTGGGCGACGGCATCGCCAATCTGTCCATGGATGACCGGTTTACAATGGCGAATATGGCAATCGAGGCAGGAGCCAAGAACGGAATCTTCCGGGTTGACGAAAAGGCCGAAGAGTATATGAAAGAACATTCAAAGAAACCTTACACGATTTATGCGGCAGATGAAGATGCACAGTATGATGAGGTGATTGAGATTGATCTGGCAGAGGTTCGCCCGACTGTGGCATTTCCACATCTTCCGGGCAACGCAAAGACCATTGATGAGGTGGAGGCAATGGAGCCGATTAAAATCGATCAGGTTGTGATTGGTTCCTGCACGAACGGAAGAATGGAAGATTTGAGAAGAGCAGCTGCGATTCTCAAAGGTCACACCGTACATCCGGATGTGCGTGTGATGGTTGTGCCGGCGACACAAAAGATTTACAAACAGTGTATCGCGGAAGGCCTTCTTGATATTTTTGTGGATGCAGGATGTGCAGTGAATACTCCGAGCTGCGGACCTTGCATGGGCGGCCACATGGGTGTTATGGCGGCAGGCGAGAAATGCGTTTCCACCACAAACCGTAACTTTGTAGGTCGTATGGGACACGTGGATTCCTTGATTTATCTTGCATCCCCGGAGGTGGCAGCGGCGAGTGCTATCTCGGGCTGCATCGCGAATCCTGAGAAAGTAGGTGTAAAATAATGAAAGCATTGGGACATGTATTTAAATATGGAGATAATGTAGATACAGACGTTATCATTCCGGCGAGATATCTGAACTCTTTTGATGCCAAGGAACTGGCAAGTCATGCAATGGTCGATATCGACCCGGAGTTCGCGACGAAAGTTCAGCCGGGAGATTTGATTGTGGCAAATAAGAATTTTGGTTGCGGTTCTTCCCGGGAGCATGCGCCGTTGTGCCTCAAGACTGCGGGGGTAAGCTGTGTGATCGCAGAGACATTTGCCCGTATTTTCTACCGAAATGCCATCAATATCGGTCTGCCGATTATCGAATGCCCGGAGGCGGCGAGAGGAATCGAGGCAGGTGATGAGGTAGAGGTGGATTTTGACAGCGGCAAGATTTATAACCGTACCAAAGGAACCGAATTTCAGGGGCAGCCATTCCCGGAATTTATGCAGGAGCTGATTAAAGCGGGAGGACTGGTGAATTATACCAACAATAAGAAAGCGCGGTTAACAGAAATATAATCATAGATACTGTGTATGAAAAAAGAAGAGGGCAAGAGAATGAATCTGTTATATAAGAGTACAAGAAATGCAGAGCGTACCGTGACTGCATCAGAGGCAATATTAAAAGGACTGGCAGAGGACGGCGGCCTGTTTGTGCCGGTGCAAATTCCGAAACTGGATGTGAGCATGGAAGAATTAAAATCCATGACTTATCAGCAAACAGCCTACGTTGTCATGAAACAGTTTCTGACTGATTTTACTGAGGATGAGTTAAAACATTGTATTGACAGTGCCTATGATGCGAAATTTGACACAGAAGTGATTGCCCCGCTGGTAAAGGTCGGGGATACTTACCATCTGGAATTGTTCCATGGTGCAACCATCGCCTTTAAGGATATGGCATTATCGATTCTGCCGCATTTGCTGACGACCGCGGCGAAAAAAAATCATGTGGAGAAAGAAATCGTGATTCTGACTGCAACCTCCGGAGATACCGGAAAGGCAGCACTGGCTGGATTTGCGGATGTTCCGGGACCGAGGATTATTGTATTTTATCCGAAGAATGGCGTCAGTAAAGTACAGGAATTGCAGATGGTGACACAGAAAGGGGAAAATACTGCTGTTGTGGCAATACACGGCAACTTTGACAATGCCCAGAGCGGCGTGAAAGCATTGTTTGAGGATAAGGAATTGGAGAAAGAACTTTCCGATGCAGGTTTTCAGTTTTCATCGGCCAATTCTATTAATATTGGTCGTCTGGTTCCGCAGATCGTATATTATGTATACGCGTATGCAAAACTGTTGGAACACGAGGAAATCGAGGCGGGTGAGGAGATTAATGTGACAGTTCCGACCGGTAATTTTGGCAACATTCTGGCAGCATATTATGCAAAACAGATGGGAGTACCAATTGCCAGACTCATCTGTGCATCCAATGAAAATAAAGTGTTGTTTGATTTCTTCCAGACCGGAACATATGACAAGAACCGTGAGTTTGTGCTGACTTCCTCTCCGTCAATGGATATCCTCATCTCCAGCAATCTGGAGCGGCTGATTTATACGATTGCCGGGCAGGATGCAGAGAAGAACAGCGAATTGATGGCTGAACTGAGAGCAGACGGAAGGCTGTCTCTTATACACATCTCCGAGCCCACGAGACCGTACTAGATCTC
>CALZPS010000239.1 GCA_945827765.1 uncultured Lachnospiraceae bacterium
TCTACACAAGGAGTATCGTCGGCAGCGTCAGATGTGTATAAGAGACAGCATTCTAGTCAGGTTGTCATCGTAAAAGAAGGCAGTGAGATTGTTACCCCGGATGATCTGGTTGGAAAGACGGTTGGCGTACAGCTTGGCACTACCGGTGATATGTTTGCGGGTGACATTGAGGATGCAACAGTGGAGCGTTATAACAAAGGTTTTGAGGCAGTACAGGCGCTGACACAGGATAAGATTGATGCCGTTATCATCGACAGAGAGCCGGCAAAGGCATTTGTCAAGGAGACGGAAGGTCTTGTTATTTTGGATGAGTCTTTCACAGAGGAAGATTATGCAATCATCGTGTCGAAAGAGAATGATGAATTGCTGGAAAAGATCAACAAGGCACTGGCGAACCTGAAAGAATCCGGCAAGCTGGATGAAATCGTAGCAAAATATATCAAAGCGGATGAATAATCCGAAATAAGGACACAGGCAAATGTTGGAATCATTACAAAGGCGTTTTTATTTGAATTTTATCAAGGATGACCGTTGGAAATATATCTGGGACGGACTGGGAACAACGCTGAAGGTTACGCTTTTTGCGGTAATTCTGGGTATTGTTCTGGGATTTTTGGTTGCTGTGGTGCGTTCCACCTACGAGAAGACCGGAAAACTCCGTATCTTAAATTTTCTGTGCAAGATTTATCTGACGGTGATACGGGGAACCCCGGTAGTCGTACAACTGCTGATTATTTATTTTGTGATTTTCGGCAGTGTAAAGATTGACAAGGTGATGGTAGCAGTGCTGGCATTCGGGCTAAATTCGGGTGCATATGTGGCAGAGATTTTCCGCTCCGGCATCATGTCCATCGATAATGGACAGTTCGAGGCGGGAAGAAGTCTTGGTTTTAATTATGCTCAGACGATGTTTCATATTATCATGCCGCAGGCGTTTAAAAATGTACTGCCGGCATTGGGCAATGAGTTTATCGTACTTCTGAAAGAAACCTCGGTATCGGGTTACATTGCGATGCAGGATTTGACCAAGGGCGGAGACATCATCCGCAGCCAGACGTATGACGCATTTATGCCGCTGCTCTCAGTGGCAGCAGTTTACCTTGTGATGGTCATGATCTTTACCAAGCTTGTGAGCATCCTGGAAAGGAGGCTGAGAAACAGTGACCATTGACGGACAGACATTGATTAAAGTTGAGAATATATACAAGGTATTTGGCGAGTTCCACGCTCTGGCCGGGATTTCGGAAGAAATCCACAAGGGCGAAGTAGTGGTCATCGTTGGACCGTCCGGTTCGGGAAAATCAACGTTTTTGCGCTCTCTGAATCTTTTGGAAATTCCGACCAGGGGCAAAATTCTGTTTGACGGAGTCGATATTACAGACAAGAAGATTGATATTAACAAGCATCGGCAGAAGATGGGAATGGTATTTCAGCATTTTAATTTGTTCCCTCACAAGACGATTTTGGATAATATCACGCTGGCTCCGATAAAACTTTTGAAAAAGAGTAAGGCGGAGGCGGAAAAAGAGGCGATGGCGCTGCTCAAACGAGTAGGGCTGGAAGAGAAGGCGAATTCTTATCCGTCCCAATTGTCCGGTGGACAGAAACAACGGATTGCAATTGTACGTTCGTTGGCGATGCAGCCGGAAGTGATGCTGTTTGACGAACCAACCAGTGCCCTTGACCCTGAGATGGTGGGGGAAGTGTTGGAACTGATGAAGAATTTGGCCAGAGAAGGCATGACGATGGTGGTAGTAACCCATGAGATGGGATTTGCCAAAGAAGTGGCGACCCGAGTGATGTTCATGGATGCCGGTCAGATTAAAGAACAGGGAACACCTGAGGAATTCTTTGGAAATCCGAAGGATGAACGTTTGAAAGAATTTTTGTCAAAAATAATATAAGACATGAGTCGCAGGGGCTTCCCTACATGCACATTACTTGCTGCTGTGCAGTTTAGCATTATGTGTATGTGGGCGGAGTTCCTGATTTTGCATATACCAAGACTCGCAAGCGAGTCTTGAAGAGAGGAACAGGAAAAAATGCAGACGGGGCAAGGATCAGAATTAAAGTCATATACATTTGATACTCCGATTGGGCGAATGAATGTCTGTGAGAAAGAAAATGGGATTTGCACGGTCACAATATGGGACAAGGTCGTTTTGAGAACAGATAAAGAGTCTTTGGGAACAGAGGAACAACCCACAGAACTGTTGTTGAAAGCTGAGCAGGAACTGCTGGAATATTTTGCGGGAAAAAGAAAAGAATTTGACCTTCCGCTGCATTTGGAGGGCACTCCTTTTCAGCTAAAGGTATGGAATGCGCTTCTTACGATTCCCTATGGGGAGACACGCAGTTATAAGGAGATTGCACGATTGACCGGAAATGAGAAAGCATGCCGTGCGGTCGGCATGGCAAACAATCGAAATCCTGTGATGATTCTTGTGCCATGTCATCGTGTGATTGGAGCGGACGGCGGGCTTGTAGGATATGGCGGCGGGCTGCCGTTGAAAGAAAGATTGTTGGAACTGGAGCAAAATTATGTGTAGCGGAAAAACAGATGATATCAGAGATGTATATGACAATACAAAAAAACACGACATTTTGCAGGAATCAGTTGAACCATTGATTGTATGGTATCGTCAAAATAAAAGGCAGCTGCCGTGGAGAGAGCAGACAGATGCATATCGTATCTGGGTTTCGGAAATAATGCTTCAGCAGACTAGAGTGGAAGCTGTGAAATCGTATTACGTGAGATTTTTGAAAGAACTGCCAAACGTACAGGCCCTGGCGGAGGCTGATGAGGATAAACTGTTGAAACTTTGGGAAGGCCTCGGATATTATAACCGGGTGAGAAATATGCAGAAGGCTGCACGTCAGGTAATGGAAATCCATCAGGGAATCTTTCCGCAGACTTATGAGGAAATCCGTTCGCTGACAGGCATCGGCAATTATACAGCGGGCGCTGTCAGCTCTTTTGCCTTTGGAATTCCCAAGCCGGCGGTGGATGGAAATGTGCTGCGTGTCGTTTCACGTTTACTGTGCAGCGAGGAAGATATCATGAAAGCAAGTGTGCGCAGCAGGTGGGAACAGGAGATAGAGAAGGTGATTCCCAAAGATGCGGCATCTGATTTTAATCAAGGACTGATTGAACTGGGGGCGATCGTCTGCGTGCCGAATGGTGCACCTAAATGTGAGGAATGTCCGCTGTCTGCCCTTTGTCAGGCAAAAGCGAAAGGATGTCAGGAGCGGCTGCCGGTAAAGAAAAAGGCAAAAGAACGCAGGATAGAAGAGCGTACGGTATTCATTCTGTCTCTTATACACATCTCCGAGCCCA
>CALZPS010000240.1 GCA_945827765.1 uncultured Lachnospiraceae bacterium
GATCTAGTACGGTCTCGTGGGCTCGGAGATGTGTATAAGAGACAGGTCCCGGCATGATACGTCCGGTAAATTCATCGACAATCATGACCTCTCCCTCGGGAGTCACAACATAATCCTGATCTTTGAACATCAGATTGTGCGCCCGCAGTGCAAGGATAATGTTATGCTGGATTTCCAGATTCTCCGGATCAGCCAGATTTTCCAGATGGAAAAACTGCTCTACTTTCTTCACACCATCCTCTGTCAGATTGACGCTCTTTTCCTTCTCACTGACAATAAAATCTCCGGTCTCCTCAATATCCTCTCCCATGAGGGCATTCATCTTGGAGAATTCTCCGCTCGCCTCGCCGCGCTCCATCTGACGGGCAAGGATATCACACGCCTCATACAGTTTCGTGGATTTTCCGCTTTGTCCGGAAATAATCAGCGGGGTTCTGGCCTCATCGATCAAAACCGAGTCCACCTCATCGATGATTGCATAATTCAATCCGCGCTGTACCAACTGTTCTTTATAAATGACCATATTGTCACGCAGATAATCAAATCCCAGTTCATTGTTCGTCACATAGGTGATATCACAGTTATATGCCTTGCGCCGCTCATCGTTATCCATGCCGTTTAACACGACTCCGACCGTCAGTCCCAGAAACTGATGAACCTTGCCCATCCACTCGGCATCACGCTTGGCAAGATAATCATTGACCGTGACGATATGCACGCCTTTTCCCGACAATGCATTCAAATATGCCGGCAATGTCGATACCAGTGTTTTACCTTCACCAGTCTTCATCTCGGAAATACGCCCCTGGTGAAGAATGATGCCACCAATCAGCTGTACACGATAATGCCGCATTCCGAGGCTGCGCACTGCTGCCTCGCGCACGACTGCATAAGCTTCCGGCAAAATGTCATCCAGCGTCTGTCCCTGCGCAAGACGCTCCTTAAACTCTGCCGTCTTACCCTTGAGTTCTGCATCGGACAATGCCTGCATCTCCGGCTCCAATGCCTCGATTTGGTCCACAATCGGATAAATTCTTTTCAACTCATGCTCGCTGTGTGTTCCGAAAATCTTTTCTAAAAACCCCATAACCTGCAGTTTCTCCTTTTTGTTAAAAGTCTTTCAACATTTTAGCACTAACCGGAAAGAAATTCAACCGCTAGCTCAAGTTTTCTTTCACAGTTTGTATCAGATTGTTACTTTTCATACCTGAGTCAATCAGTTCAGGGGAATCGAGCTGTATGGGCGACCTGTTACAGGCGGCATATCTGTTCATATGATATTTTCCCGCCAAACAAATCCAATGCACTCCCTATCGTAAAATCCAGTTTTCCATCACTGATTTTTTGAAAATGCATCAGTTCTTCCATACTCCCGATGCCGCCCGCGTATGTGACCGGCTGTTTGCCCCACGAACCAAGCAGCTCTACAAGTTTTTCTTCCACACCGGACGCCTGGCCTTCCACGTCCACGCCGTGCACCAGAAATTCATCACATTTTTCTGAAAGTTCATCCAGTATATCCTCTGTCAGCTTTACTTCTGTAAATTTCTGCCAGCGGTCCGTGACAATATAGTAATCCGCTCCCCGCCTTCGACAGCTTAAATCCAGCACGATATGCTCCTTTCCCACTGCGCGTTCAAGGCGATTCAAATTCTCCCGGTTCAGCATCCCGTCCCGAAAGACATAAGATGTCACAATCACATGGCTGGCTCCTGCCGCAAGATAAGCGCCGGCATTTTCCGCCGTGATGCCTCCGCCTATCTGCATCCCGCCCGGATATGCTTTCAAAGCTCCCACGGCCTGTGCTTTGGTTGCCTCATAATATTTTGAATCTTTGGCATTCAGCAAAATAATATGTCCGCCTGTCAATCCATCCTTCTGATACATTTTTGCATAATATGACGCATCCAGCTCGGACGAAAAATTGGTCACTGCCTGATTGTCCTTATCCTTCAGGGAACCGCCCACAATTTGTTTTACTTTCCCATTATGTATATCAATACATGGTCTGAATCTCATCACAACCTCCTGCTGTCTGGATTATAAGGCTCATTTTATCATAACCTCACGCAAAACAAAAGAAAAAAGGAGCTGAATTTTACCTGTCAGCTCCTCCGCCTGTTTCAACGATTGTCTGTATTGTTCATTCCGTCACCATTTCCGGTCAGTCCGTCTGCCACATCATTGATGCCATCCGTCACACCGTCTGTCACATCGTCAATACCATTTGTCACACCATCCACGGCACCGTCAATCAGTCCGTCGCCATTATTATCCTGAACACCGTTGTTATTCTGGATACCGTTGTTATTTTTGGTTCCTTTGTTATCTTTGGTTTCATTGGCTGTCCCGTTATCGGTGCCGTCAGTTGCACCATTGACCGCACTGTTATCTGTGTTTCCTGTCGTGCCCTGGTCCGCACCATTGGTTTTGTCATTATTATTCCCGCAGGCCGTCATACTTCCAATCACGCAGATACACATCATAAGCAATAACCATTTTTTTGTATTTTTCATGTTCATTCTCCCTTTCCATAAATATGTTGTGTTAATAATATTTACAGAACTGGATTTTTTATGCATGGGCGATGTTATTTGTTTTTTTATCGACAACCGTTTTTATCATACAGAACAATTACTAAAACTTTTCTTTAATCTCACCGCTTCTGTATGCCGCCAGAAGACATTCCAGATCAGCAATCTGCTCGCGCAGTTCAATCCCCGCATCCGTGTCTCCCACCAGATGACGATTGCGCAGACGACTTACAATCATGCTCTCCGAATGGATATCACTCTCCTTTTCAATCGCCGCCTCCGTGGATTCAAACGGCTCATGGGCAATCAGGAGCAGTCCGTAAGAATTATATATCAATGTATAGCCGGCAATTCCGGTCTCTTTTTGATAGGCTTTGGAAAATCCACCGTCGATAATCATCAGCTTGCCGTTGCATTTGACCGGACTCTCTCCGTTCTTACGTTTGACCGGTACATGTCCGTTAACAATATGTGACTCTTCCGGGTTCAGTCCGAACTCCCGCATGATGGAATAAATCACATCCTGATTTTCCAACAGCTGATAATATGGATTTTTAGATTCCACATGCGTCTCCTTCTCTGCCAGAAAATGTCTCTCAAAGGTAGTCATACGGTCTTTGCCGAACAATGGTGAATTCGGACTCAGCCAGATATACCACATGATATCCCTGTCTCTTATACACATCTCCGAGCCCACGAGACCGTACTAGATC
>CALZPS010000241.1 GCA_945827765.1 uncultured Lachnospiraceae bacterium
TACACAAGGAGTATCGTCGGCAGCGTCAGATGTGTATAAGAGACAGAGATTGCTCTGATGACGTGGCAATCAAAAACTTAGTTGATAAGGCTGTTGAACATTACGGTCGTTTGGATGGAATTGTCAGCAATGCAGGAATTGGAATGGGTGGTTTTCCGCTCCATGAATATGATATGGAAAACTATGACCATATTTTTGATTTGAATGCCAAAGGTGTTTTTGCAGGTATGAAATACGGCGCTGAGGCAATCTTTAAAACACATTCTGATGCAGGTTTTCTTATCAACGTGGCATCTGTTGCCGGTATCTCTCCGCAGCGGGGCCAGGCTCTCTATACAGGTACAAAGCATGCTGTAATCGGAATGACTAAAGTGGCAGCTCTTGATTATGCATCTTATGGAATCACAGTAAATGCCATCTGCCCTGGCTACACTGCGACTTCTATTTTTGGTGATGCACCAGATGCAGCTATGGAAATATTCCGCAAGGATTGTCCTGCAAATCGGCTTGGTGATCCAAGAGAATGTGCTTATCTTGCTCTTTTCCTTGCTTCCGATATGGCACGCTACATCACCGGTGCTGCTATTCCAGTCGATGGTGCTCTTTCCGCCGGTCATCAAAATGTATCCCACTGGAAGCATCCTGAAATCATAACCGGTGCCGGTATTAGTAGAGAAAGTACCATTGCTGCTATTGTGGAAGACCCTAAAGGGCTTGAAATCGTCAATAAATATTTACCAGGTTTTGCAGAGAATCCTATGGCAAAACAAGCCTTCAGCATGTCTTTTCCGGCGATTGCCCCAATGATGGGACTTCCGGAAGAAACTGTAACTGCTTTATTGGATGAACTAGATACTTTGGTTTAAGAAAGATACTGATCACGAGTATGGAAATAAGCTGAAATGGGTCACGGCCTTGAAAAGACAGAAATGATCTCACGAATCGACTTTTTTCCATATCTATTTCTTGAATCATTACGTATTTGGGTTTATTCCCAGCTTGCACTCTATATTCTACAAGAGAGCCGAGCAATCCGGTGGGGTGTTTTTCAGTTATTCACCCCACCACAACTATAGGAAATGAACTAGTCAAAAATGATTGTAATTTCAGTGAGTCAGGAAACCTGTCCCTGTGACTCCAGCCAGAGAAGCCCAACTGCCATAATAGAGGTAAGGAAATCGGAAACCGGCTGTGATACCAAAATTCCCCAGTAACCGAAGAAATGTGATGCAGCCAGAATCACCACTGCAAAAACTACACCTTGTCTGCTGACTGACAATAAAAATGCTCCCACGGCCTTTCCCGCAGACTGGAAAGTACAAGTCGTCACCAGCACAACCGCCACAAACACCATGCCTATCTGCTGCATTCTGAGCATCGGTATTCCTGTTTCAACAAGGGCTGTATCAGGCGTAAACGCTCTGAGCATAATTGGTGCTGTCAAAACAAGAATCACAGCAAGTACGACAGCGATGCCGCATTCAAATCCATAGCAGAATCGTAGAATATCTTTCAACCTCGTCTTATTCTTTGCGCCATAATTGTAGCCAATCAGCGGCTGCGCCCCAAATGCAAATCCGACCAGAATGAGAACGGCAATCAAATTCACTTTCATTACAATTCCCATTGCCGCCACCTTATCATTTCCATAAGAAAGCAGGCATCGGTTTGTCAAGGCAATTCCAATACTTTGCATCAGGTTTGTGATTGATGCCGGGATACCGATGGCAAAAATCTGACCGATTTCCACAGGAGTAATATAAAATCCCCGCGGATTCACAGATAATCGCTTGCTTTTCGCCAGCAAAAACCATATAAAAAATATATCCGCACAAATATTTCCTATCACGGTGGCAATTGCGGCTCCGGCAGCGCCAAATCCCAATGTGGAAATAAATATTGGATCCAGTACCATGTTTACTACCGCCCCCAGTACGGTTCCTGTCATAGATGCCGTCGCGAACCCTTCCGTCCTCAACAAATTGGACGGTGTGTAAGATACAATGATGAACGGCGCTCCCAAAACAATATAAGTAAAATATTGAGACGCATATTCAAAAGTCTCTGCATCTGCGCCCAACAAATATAAAACCGGTTCACGGAATGACAGCATAATCACTGTCACAAAAACTCCGCATAGTAAAGCCGCATAAAAACAAAATACACTAAGGCGTTTGCCGTCATCATCTCGTTTCTGTCCAAACAAACGAGAGATAACAGAACTGCCGCCCAACCCGAAAATATCACCAAGCGCAATCATCAACGTAAAGACCGGTGCTCCCAGCGAAACCCCTGCGACCAGATTGGTGTTGCCGGTCTGCGCAATAAAATAGGTATCGACCATGTTATACACCAGTGAAATCACCATACTAAATACCACCGGCAGGGCGAATTTAAAATATGCCTTGTGAACCGGCGCTTTTTCAAACAATTCATTCTGCATCATATCAATTCCTTCCTCTTCTTTGGCTCCCAAAATAATGATGATGCCTACGGATCGTTACGTGCTACGCACTTCCACTTCTTCGCTCCGCTACGGTCCGCGCTAAACAGATGTCCACCGGACATCTAGTGCCCTGGCATCTAAAATATTTTAGCAGATTCTCTTGCCTTTTGTTGTGACATATGTCACAATAAAGAATAATTTTTTAAAAAGGGGAAATTATATGAGACAGCTCCATGATGACGAACTTTTGCAGCAATTACTTACCAAACATGGGATTTTGAATTTATTTGAAACAACGGAACTTCCATTCCGCCTATATCAATATGATAAAGGCGAAATCATCCGCTGTGTCCGCGATTCCGCCTTTTTTCTGCAATTTTTTGTTCAGGGTTCTATTCAAATTTACTCCATCCGCAGCGACGGGAGCCAATACCCGATTTGTTTCTTGCGTGATTTCACGGTGCTGGGTGATATGGAATTCTGCGGAGCCGATTCCCAGACCACAATCCTTGTTGAGGTCCGTGAACCAACCCTTTGTGTGGAGCTGCCCCTGCACGGATATCAGGAAAAATTACAAAACGATAATACATTCCTGCGCTTTCTGCTGCACGCAGTCGTGCGCAAATTATCTCTTTTTTCCCAATCTGAGGCAGCCTTTTCCAATCTGGAAGAAAAACTGCGGCATTATTTGACGTACGAATGTGATAACCATCAGTTTCAGGGAGTGGAGAGCACCGCCTCTGTCTCTTATACACATCTCCGAGCCCACGAGACCGTACAAGATCTCGTATG
>CALZPS010000242.1 GCA_945827765.1 uncultured Lachnospiraceae bacterium
TACACAAGGAGTATCGTCGGCAGCGTCAGATGTGTATAAGAGACAGTCATGAAAGTAGAAGAACGTTTTTTGAAATATATTTCTTACTGGACGACTTCCCTCGACGAGCAGGAACAGATTCCCAGCACAGAACGGCAATTTTCCCTCGGACGGGAGCTGGCGGCCGAGCTGAAGGCAATGGGGCTTTCCCGCGTAACCTGTGACGAACATTGTTACGTGTACGGTCTGCTGCCGGCAACCAAAGGCTATGAACACAAAAAAGCCATTGGTTTTATCTCCCACATGGATACCGCGCCGGATTTTTCT
The DNA here is from genome assembly GCA_945827765.1 of uncultured Lachnospiraceae bacterium. Taxonomy (GTDB): domain Bacteria; phylum Bacillota; class Clostridia; order Lachnospirales; family Lachnospiraceae; genus Schaedlerella. The sequence continues at coordinate 307 of CALZPS010000242.1, forward strand.
GGAAAGGATGTCAAACCACAAATCATCCAAAATTATGACGGAAAAGATATCGTCTTAAAGGCTACCGGAGACATTGTGAAAACAACAGATTTTCCGCGTCTTACCAGCCGGGCCGGTCAGACTTTGATTGTGACGGACGGGACCACGCTTTTGGGCGCCGACGACAAAGCAGGCATCGCCGAAATCTTTACCGCCGTGGAATCTGTCATTCGTGAGAATATCCCCCACGGTGACATCTGGGTCGGTATCACGCCCGATGAAGAGGTAGGGGTCGGCTCGCACCTGTTTGATCTTGATTACTTTCAGGCGGATTATGCCTATACGGTGGACGGCGATTATGAAGGCGAGATTTCTTATGAAAATTTTAATGCCGCAGCAGCCGAGTTTCAGATTCACGGGGTAAATGTCCATCCCGGCTCCGCCAAAGATATCATGGTCAACGCGGCCGCCGTAGCTTGTGAGATTCAAAGTATGCTGCCGCCGGATGAGACTCCCGCACACACGGAGGGGCGGCAGGGATTTTATCATCTGACAGAAATGCAGGGAGATGTAGCCTCCGCCAAACTGCACTATATTGTCCGCGACCATGACAAGACCCGTTTTGCCGCACGGCTTGATTTTCTTCGTCAGGTAGAACAAACCATAAAGGGAAAATATACAGACAACACGGTCAGCTTAAAGATTACCGAAAGCTACCGCAATATGCTCGAAATCATTGAGCATCATCCATATATTATAGAGCAGGCGCAGGCAGCCATACAGGCGGTAGGCATAGAGCCTGTATCACTGCCAATCCGCGGCGGCACCGACGGCGCACAATTAAGTTTCCGCGGACTCCCCTGCCCTAATCTGGGAACAGGCGGCGACGGTTTCCATGGTCCTTTGGAGCACATCACGGTCGAGGCGATGGAAACGGTCGTACAGATTTTGATGGAAATCATGAAACATCCGGTGGAGAAAGATGCTGTCTGAATATTGCTTATCTCTTCAGCGACAGAATCTCCTCTATCACGCCTTTATATGGTTCTCTGAACGGAACCGGCAGTGTCGGATTGTCGATATATTTCGTATAACGGGCAAATTTCAACTCCATTTGACTCTGGAACCGGCTGATTGTCTCAACCAGCGCCTCCCTTGTATTCTGATTTTCCTGCGCACGGCAGCCAACCAACTCGACCTTCTCGTTTTCTTCTGGCTCGACGTCCGCTATCTCCACGGTGAGATACTTTCTCCTGCCCGCATAGGCGGACACTGTCTTTATCTTTTCGCACGGTCCGCCCAGCCCGTCCCGGATAACCTGCCCGCTCTCCGAGAGTTCCGGTTCAGAGAGCACAACCTCACCCACTACTCCTCCCCGTTTTTCGTCCGGCGGATAACAACCTTTTCACAGAAGGAAATATCTTTGAAAGACAACAGGTAATTCCGTTTTTGCGGAACCACCGACACATCCCCTCTCACAGGCTGAATCCGGAAGGTCAGTGACAAGTCGTTTTCTGCTGTCTTCACATTTTCCCGCACTGTATACGTTGTAACCGCCGTAACGCCTGCCTTGTAAGCATCCGTTTCCCCGTCATCTTCATACAAATCAAATTGACCATTTCCGCGGTAAATCAAAAGCTCCAGACTTTGCGGATTGTTCCAGTCATTCTCATATTCATTGCGGTCAAGCGGCACGATTGCCCCGGCATGAGCCAGCACCGGAATGCTTTCCAGTCCGCGGTACATCACATATGTCCTGCCGCCCTCGTAAATCTGTCCGTTGAAAATGTCCGTATATCTGCCCGCCGGCAGCCATACTTCCACCTTTGCAAGATTAGTCTTGGGATTGATTTTCTCCGTGATTGGCGCTGCAATCAACTCTGAACCGAAGAAATACTCGTTCGGATACCGATACGCATTTTTCTTTTTCGGATATTGATAATATAATGGCTCACAAAGGGCGATTCCTTCCGAGTGATTGCGCTCGTTCATCGTATACAGATACGGAATCAGGCGATGGCGCAGACGAAGATACTCTGTCGCGTAGTCGCAGACATCCTTCCTGTATTTCCATGGCTCTTTCCCGCTGAACTCATTGTTCGTCGAGTGCAGCCGCAGAATCGGGCTGAACACCCCAAACTGTACCCAGCGCAGATACATTTCGTCGTCCCGTGTGCCGATAAAATGACCGCCGATATCATGGCTCCACCATGTATAGCCGACATTCGCCGCATTGACCGTGAAATACGGCTGGAACGCAAGGACCTTCCAGTTAACCCCCGTATCGCCGGAGAATCCGAGCGGATACCGATGGGAACCAATCTGCGCATAGCGCGACAGGATCAACGGACGTTTATGATTCTTTCCGGCATACAGATAGTGATAATGATTCAGCGCCCACAGCGGATCGAAATTCTCAATTTCCGTCTCCGTTCCCTGCTGCCAGTCAATCCACCAGAAATCAACGCCTTCCTCTTCGTACGGTCTGTGCAGCACATCAAAATATGCCTCGATATATTTTTGGTCCGTAATATCAAACGGAATATGCTGCTTTGTCGCCGGGTCAACGCCGACCCGTTTGGCAAATTCTTCATATTGATCCTCAAACGGACGCACGCCCTGCCCCGGATGGACATTTAATGTCACCATAAAATGATGGTCTTTGAGCCATTTTAAAAATCCCCTGTAATCCGGGAACAGCTCCGTATTCCAGCTATAACCGGTCCATCCGTCACTCCACGACATCCGCTGCCGTTTCTTACCCTGCTGAAATCTTGCCTCTTCTCCAAACCGCTCCACCACATCGACCCAGTGCCAGTCCATGTCAATGGTTGCCACCGTGATGGGAATTTTGCGCTCCAAAAACTGCTCCATCAGGGAAATATATCTGTCTCTTATACACATCTGACGCTGCCGACGATACTCCTTGTGT
>CALZPS010000243.1 GCA_945827765.1 uncultured Lachnospiraceae bacterium
GATCTAGTACGGTCTCGTGGGCTCGGAGATGTGTATAAGAGACAGGGTATGAAAAGCATGACTTTTTGTCCCTTGGTATCATTGTATTCCACTGGCATCTTATTTATCACTCTTTATAATTGTATTTTTATCTCTCGTTTTGTTCTTTGATATTGATGGAATTTTACCCCTGCTGCCGTCATCATTCTCTTTGACGCGACCACACTTGGAGTCTCGGCATATTTATCACTGTCATATATGACTTCCCGAATGCCACACTGTATAATAGCCTTTGCACACTCATTGCATGGAAACAGGGTCACATACAGTCTGGCGCCTGACAGGCTGGTCCCCTTATAGTTTAAAATCGCATTCAATTCACTGTGCGTCGAATAAACGTATTTCATTTTCAACGGATCTTCCCCGTCTCTGTCCCACGGGAATTCATCATCCGAACATCCTGACGGAAACCCGTTATATCCCATCGACAGAATCCGGTTGTCCGGGCTGACAATACAGCATCCCACCTGTGTATTCGGGTCTTTGGAGCGCATGCCGGAAAGCAGCGCCACGCCCATAAAATATTCATCCCACGATAAATAATTTTCCCTTTTTCCAACCATATCTAATATTCTCCTTCTGCACAAGAATTCAGCTTGTCTGTCAATTTATTAATTAACATAGAAATTTTTTCAAAGCATTCTCCGTAATTATTTAACGCCATTCCGTACGGATCCAAAATTTCTGTATCGTCTTCTACAAATTCACTCAGTGTATAGACACTGACTGCTCCTTCATACTCTGTAATAATTTTATTCTTCTGCGTTTCATCCATTGTCAGAACCAATATATCTTCTGCAATCTCTTTTTCTGAAAATGGCATTGCCGTATGTGCGCTCAATGTCAGACCTGCACTTCTCATCACTGCTTCCGCTTTCTGATTGGCAGGTTCCGGAAACAACACAACCATTCCTCTGGAGTCAACGACATACTCCTGCCGTAACCGTTTCTGTCTGAAGATTTCTGCTGCCATCGGTCCTCTGCAGGTATCAGTCTGACTGACAAACACAACTCTTCTGTACTTTTGACGCCGCACAATATCCGCTGCCGCCACCCGCAGATGCCCGGCCGCCTTCTCCAGCCGGTTCATAATGGCATTTCCTATCCCTTTCATCGCAAAAGACTCACTGTAGATTTCATCTACGCCTTCACTGTCAAATTCTCTGAGAACTGCATATAGATTTTTGGCAATGCTCTTTTCGTCCTCGCGGCTGCCGATATTTTTTATGATTCCATTCGAGTAATAGGCAATGGTCTCTTTTGTCGCAATAATACCAACTTTCTTTTTATCGTTCATGGCGGCATAAACCATCTGACGAATTGCCAGAACTTCTTCCCGGATGTTGCCCTCCACAATAGTAAGTTTTGCCTTTGGTGCATAATGACGGTATTTCATTCCCGGCGCTTTCGGTGCTTTCTCACTTTCTGCCCCCAGAATCGTCTCATCTATACTGACCATGCCGATGACTTCTTCCAACATATCCGCCGTGATCGCTCCCGGTCTTAAAATCATAGGCGGCTCCACCGTCATATCCAGAATCGTAGATTCCAGACCGATTTCCACACTGCCGCTGTCAAGAATCATCTCAATCCGGCCTGAAAGATCTTCCGCGACATGCTCTGCCAGCGTCGGACTCGGCCGCCCCGATGTGTTCGCGCTGGGTGCAGATACATAACCGCCAGATGCCAAAATCAATTCTCTGGCAATCGTATCACTTGGCATCCGCACCGCAACCGTGTCCAGTCCGCCTGTTGTCCCATAAGGAACCGCCTCGCTCTTCTTAAAAATCATCGTCAGTGGACCCGGCCAAAAATGCTCTGCAATCGCAGCGGTTCTCTCCGGAATATCCACAGCAATCTTCTCCAAAGCACGATACTCTGCAATGTGTACAATTAACGGATTATCTGAGGGTCTGCCCTTTGCCGCGTAGGTTTTTTTTGCTGCCTCCTCATCCAGCGCATTTGCCCCCAGACCGTATACCGTCTCTGTCGGAAAAGCCACCAGACCACCCTGCTTTATGATCTCACCTGCTCTTTGTATCACTTGCATGTCTACATTATTTTTGTTCATTTTTTCGATCAAAGTTTTCATAGTTTTGATTATACCATTATTCCCACAAAATGAAAACTGTCTTTTAGTTATCTTTTCCCACTGTATACTCTAATATTCCCTGTGCGATTGCCTGCGCCATCTTTTCCTGATATTCTTCGGTAATCAAAAGAGCCGCCTCCTGCCGATTACTCAAAAAACCGCATTCCACTATGATAACAGGGACTTCTGTACGCTTGAGCATATAATAAATATCATTTGCTTTTGCCTGCCGCGTATTCCCCTTATCGACGTCACGCAAAATTTCCTGCATGATCTTCGCTGCTCTTTCCCCTTCTGTCGAATGACTATAATAAAATACCTGTGCCCCATGTACTTCTTCGGATGAATAGCTGTTTTGATGAATGCTGACCGCCAACACCGGTTTTTTTTCATTAATGATGGATACCCGTTTCTTCATATCCTCACTTTTTGAATCTGCCAGACTATTTTCATCCTCCCTCGTCATAGCCACTGTCATGCCCTGCTCTTCCAGTATCTTTTTTAGTTTTCCCGCTATACTTAAGTTGATATCTTTCTCATAAGCACCGTTCACTCCCACTTTCCCGGGATCCATTCCTCCATGTCCGCTGTCTATCACAACAAGATTATCCGACCTTACCGTACCTGACACCTGTTCATACAGTCTTTCTCCTGCTGACTGGCTCAGAAAAATAATTCCCGCCAGCACCGCCATCAGTGCAACGATCCCCAGTTTTTTGCGCAAAAAAACATCTCCTTTCAGCATACAAATATGGTAGCTGTTACCAATGTATGCCAAAAGAAGATGTTTCTTTCACGAACTTCATATTACATTTGAAACATTAATTTACATACTGAAGAATCAAATCCCAGACAGCCGAATTCTCTTGTCCAAGTTTCCACTCTGCCACGCCGGCAAGTTTCTCACTTTTAATCAATTTCAGCTTTTCTTCAAGAGATGCATTATCTTCAAGCCAGATTTTGTAGGTTCCGCCATCCGCATCCCACTGAGCATAATTCTGCTTTGCAGTATCATCCCACTGCAGCACCTGTCTCTTATACACATCTCCGAGCCCACGAGACCGTACTAGAT
>CALZPS010000244.1 GCA_945827765.1 uncultured Lachnospiraceae bacterium
ATATATTGTTTTCGGATTTCTGAGCCTTTTTACAGCGGCCACACTGGGCGAACACCTGATGTACAACCGTGTACTGCGCTCCGTATCCGAAAACATTTACAAGGAATCCTATTATCTCGCACAATCTTATCTGCCCGCCTATTTTTCCGGTGACACATCTCCCCGGGAAATACAGGTGCAGCTGAGTGCCGCCCAGCTTTATCTGGACAGTGCGCTGTGGTTTGTGGATGCCGACGGGAACCGTATTGCTTTCGCCAATATAGGACACAATACTGTACCTGAACATATCGAAGACTTTAATCCCGCAGAAACGGGAGGCGAGCAATATATTACCGGGGATTTTCACGGTTATTTTGAGGATGAGGTACTCACCTTTATCACCCCGGTCATTCAAGGTTTCTATACGCAGGGATATCTTCTGATTCACAAACCGACCGCTGACATTCAGACGGAATGCAGGCAGTTGATGGGACCGCTCTACATCACACTGGGGATGGTTTACATTCTGGCATTCCTCATCCTGCTTGGTTTTCAGTTCTTTGTCTATCTCCCCCTGCGCCGGATTACCGACGCCGCCACACAGTATGCCTCCGGCAATCTCGACTATGAGATTCCGGTCTATACCGAGGATGAGATGGGTTATCTATGTGCCTCTTTAAACTATATGTCCTCACAACTGAAGGATATGGAAGATTACCAGAAAAAAATTGTGGCAAATGTCTCCCATGATTTCCGTTCCCCTTTGACTTCTATCCGGGGATACGTGGAGGCGATGGCGGACGGCACGATTCCGCCTGAGCTGTATGACAAATATCTGAAAATTATTTCTTTTGAAACAGAGCGCCTGACGGACCTGACCCAAGACCTTCTGACGCTCAATGAATTCGACACGAAAGAACACATGCTTGACAAAAGCAGCTTTGACCTTCAGGAAATGATTAAACAGACCGCTGCTTCATTTGAGGGCATCGGCACACAGAAACGGATTGTGATCGAGCTGCTGTTATTACCCGGAAAAGTCATGGTTTTCGCGGACAAGCGAAAAATCCGGCAGGTGCTTTACAATCTGATTGACAATGCCCTGAAATTCAGCGAATATGATTCAACTGTAACTATTGAAGTGACGGAAAAAGGAAATAAGATTTTTACCTCCGTCAAAGACCACGGCATCGGCATTCCCAAAAAAGAGCTTGGAAAAATCTGGGAGAGATTCTACAAATCCGATTTGTCCCGTGGAAAAGACAAAAAAGGAACCGGTCTTGGTCTGGCGATCGTCAGGGAGGCCATCACCGCGCATGATGAACATATCAACGTCATCAGTACAGAGGGTGTAGGCACCGAATTCATCTTTTCCCTCGCAAAGGGCAAATAAAAACGCAATAAAAAAGGTTCAGTGTATTCGGGACAATATCTCCGAATCGCTGAACCTTTTATAAAAAACTGTTTTTACTCTGTCAATAGAGCATCTTTTGAATTGATTCGTCTTCTATATTCTCTCTTGTCACCCAGGTATATCCGGTGTCGACCTGCGCCTCATTTCCCAGCTCCAGTACGGACCGTGCAGCCGCAACTACCGTCGCATATCCCATGCCAAACGGATTCTGAACAACCAGTCCGTCAATCTCCCCGCTCTCCAATGCCGACAATTGAGCCGCACCCGCATCAAATCCCATCAATGAGACATTTTCCGTGCGCTCGGCACGCCTCAACACAGAGAGTCCGGTCTGTGTCGCCATATAACTGGTACCAAACATACCTTTCAAATCAGGATACTTTTCCAGATAATACAGCAGTACATCCTCATCCGCCATTGCCCGCACCATCTCGGCCTTTTGTTCCTCTGTGACTTCCTCCGGAATACCGGTCTCGCCGCCAACCATTACATCACTACTGCCATCTGGATTCTGCATGGCATTTTCCGCCCCGCTGCCGTCTGGATTCTGCATGGCATTTTCTGCCTTGCTTAACTGTATCTTCTCTTCCACAATCTGCTTTTTGTACGTCTCCATACGGTCAAGGTAAATTGTCTCCACCACCTCGATATCCGGATGATTCTGTGACATCTCATTCAAAAAACTTTCTGTCCGCTCTCTTGCCGATTCCGATTCAGAATCATTGACCAGCAGAATCACCTGTCCCTCTCCGCCAAGCTCATCTGCCAGCTTGTATGCACCCGTACGCGCCGCATCTACATTATCTGTCTTAATCGTACACAAGATTCCCTGATGAACATTGCCCGAATCAAACGCAATAATAGGAATCCCGTTGCTGACTGCCATATCAAGCGGCACGCCGCAAGCATCCTCATCCACACTGGCAATTCCCAGCACATCCAAATTCCGGGCTATCTCTTCATCCAGAATATTGACCTGATCATTTATGTCTTCTTTTTTTGCAGAACCATTGTATACAACCTTGATTTTATCACTTCCGGTGTAACCAAGAGCAGTATTCAAATCTTCCGCCGCCTGCGCCGCACCCCTGCTGAATTCTTTCCAGTATTCCGTCGATGTTTCTTTGCCGATGAGTGAAATATATGTACCCGGTTTCAGTTCAAGTCCGTAAACATTATTGTATGCCGCAGGAAAAATCGCGTCCAGACAGGCCTGATACTCCGGTTCCTTCGTTCCTTCCCCTGTAAACTGGGGGTTCTCCTCTTTTTTGCCGCAGCCACAAACCACAACCGCCGCTGTCAGTACCGCCGCCACTGCCATTATCATTCTTCTTTTCATATCACACACTCCCCATTGCCTGCAAAAATAACCAAAAATCGTAAAAGTTCAGCCATACAGCCAGAATCTTTTACCACTCCTTCTATCATACACGTTTTCAGAAAAAAGAAAAGAAATTTTTTCTTAAAATTTTCGCAATTTTGACGATACTTGTAAATTCTTGAAAAATTTCTTTCTCTTTCCTGCGAATCATCTCTTGTATTTATAAGTCAAATATTATACAATACAAGAGAAGTTCATAATAATTCAAAAGGAGGGACTCTACGATGGCATATGTAATTAGTGATGGATGTTTATCTTGTGGCGCTTGCGAATCCACCTGTCCGGTTGGAGCTATCAGCGAGGGCGATGGCAAATATGAGATCAACGCTGATGAGTGCATCGAGTGCGGTGCCTGCGCTGACGGTTGCCCGGCTGACGCTATCAGTCTGTAAGCTTAA
>CALZPS010000245.1 GCA_945827765.1 uncultured Lachnospiraceae bacterium
ACTATATTCAGAAGGATTTGGACAGCAGGGATTGACATTGATTATAAAGCTTTGTATAATAGCTTAGGATTTTAGTGTTGTAGCACAGTAAAGTGAAAGGACTATATATATGGAACAGAAATTACATACGCCGGAGGGCGTGAGAGATATCTACCATACAGAATGCAAGCGGAAACTGGCTGTTTCCGGGAAATTACAAAAGATTCTGCATTTGTATGGATATCAAGATATTCAGACCCCGACGTTTGAATATTTTGATGTATTCCGCAAAGAAGTAGGGACAATTTCTACGCGGGAATTATATAAATTTTTTGATCGGGAGGGCAATACGCTGGCATTACGCCCGGATTTTACTCCATCTATCGCAAGGGCCGCGGCAACTTTGTTTGAGGATGAGGATTTTCCAATTCGTCTGTGCTATGTCGGCAATACCTTCATCAACCATTCCAGCTACAAGGGACATTTGAAAGAAAATACCCAGCTGGGAGCTGAACTGATCGGGGAAGATTCTGCGGAGGCTGATGCCGAGATGATTGCCATGGTAATCGACGGTCTGCGCTCGGCGGGACTGCAGGAATTTCAGATTAATATCGGACATGTTGATTTTATCCGTAGTTTAATGGAGGCAACCGGATTTTCGGGAGAAAAAATCGCAGAAATCCATACTTTGATTACGAATCGCAATTATTTTGGCGTGGAGGAAATTCTGCTGTCGGAAAAAGTCAGTGAGGATATACAACAAGCTTTCCGACTGCTTCCGGAACTGCTTGGCGGGGAAGAAATCCTTAAAACAGCGCGCAATGCCGCACCAAATGAGCAGGCACTGCAGGCGGTAGCACGTCTGGAACAGATTTATGGAATCCTCAAGCTTTACGGTGTAGAGGAATGCGTAACATTTGATTTGAGCATGAGCGGAAGCTATGGTTATTATAGCGGCATTATTTTCCGTGCTTATACGTACGGGACAGGTGATGCGGTTGTAAGGGGCGGAAGGTATGATCATCTGCTTGAGAAATTTGGCAGACAGACACCTTCCATCGGATTCGCAGTACTGATAGATGACCTGCTGAATGCCATGAATCGACAGAAAATTGATATTGAGACCGGCTCAGCCAGTTTGCTTGTATACGATGACACTACGCAAAAATGGGCACTGTCTCTGGCAAAGGATTTCCGGCAGAAGGGAAGAAACATTGCTCTTTTGAAACGGAATGAAACGGACACAAAGCAGCATTTTATCGAGTATGCGAGACGGACACAGATTCCTTATATTGTATATATAGAGGATGTCACACATATTTCTACTATTCAGGTGTCTGACGGGGAAGAAAAAATGTGGGATTTCCGCATAGGAGGACGACTGTAATGAAGTATTTGACGTTTGCCCTGACCAAGGGGCGGCTTGCCAAAAAAACTCTGGAATTGTTTGAAAATCTGGGAATCACCTGTGAGGAAATGAAGGACAAAGATTCCCGCAAATTGATTTTTGTAAATGAAGAATTAAAATTAAAGTTTTTCCTCGCCAAAGGACCGGATGTGCCGACTTATGTGGAATACGGTGCAGCAGACATCGGTGTGGTCGGAAAAGACACGATTGTGGAAGAAGGACGCAAGGTACACGAGGTTCTTGATCTTGGATTTGGAAAATGCCGGATGTGTGTGTGCGGATATGAAGAGACGCGCGAATTATTAAAGCATCGGGAACTGATCAGAGTTGCAACAAAATATCCGAACATTGCCAAAGATTATTTCTACAATAAAAAGCATCAGACGGTGGAAATCATCAAAATGAACGGCTCTATCGAGCTGGCACCGATTGTCGGCCTTTCGGAAGTGATTGTAGATATAGTGGAGACCGGCTCTACATTAAAGGAAAACGGACTTGTGGTACTCGAGGAAGTGTGTCCGCTTTCCGCCCGTATGATTGTCAATCCGGTCAGCATGCGGATGGAAAATGAACGAATCAAAGAATTGATTACCAGCCTGCGTAGTCTGGTAGCAGAGGAGGCACAGTCATGAGAATTGAAACATTAGATGAAACTTCAAAAAAGAATCTGCTGGAGGATCTGCTCAAGCGCAGTCCGAACAGCTATGCGGCTTATGAGGCAAGCGTTCAGGAAATTTTGGACAATGTTCGCCGGGAAAAAGATGCTGCTGTATTTGCATATACAAAGAAATTTGACGGCGCGGACATTGATGCAGGAAATATCATAGTGACAGAAGAAGAAATTACTGAGGCATATGCGCAGGTGGATGAGAATCTGCTGCGTATCATCCGCAAGGCATTAAAAAATATTGAATCCTATCATGCCAAACAGATGCAGTATAGTTGGTTTGACAGTAAACCGGACGGAACCATGCTGGGGCAAAAGGTGACGGCTCTTGCCCGGGTCGGCGTATATGTGCCGGGAGGAAAAGCAGTTTATCCATCCTCGGTACTGATGAATATCATGCCGGCAAAAGTGGCGGGTGTGGAGGAAATCATTATGGTAACTCCGCCGGGAAAAGATGGAAAGGTCAACCCTACAACACTGGTCGCTGCGAAAGAGGCCGGGGCAGATACCGTATATAAAGTGGGCGGAGCACAGGCCATTGCCGCCTTGGCTTACGGAACCGAAAGTATTCCCAAGGTAGATAAAATCGTGGGACCGGGCAATATTTATGTGGCACTGGCTAAAAAAGCGGTTTACGGACATGTCAGCATTGATTCTATTGCCGGACCAAGCGAGATTCTTGTTCTTGCAGATGAGACGGCTAATCCTCGTTATGTGGCAGCAGATTTGCTTTCGCAGGCGGAGCATGATGAACTGGCAAGTGCAATTCTGGTGACCACCAGCAGAGAGTTGGCAGAAAAGGTATCCGACGAGACGGATGCATTTATCCGTGAGTTGTCCCGCGGGGAAATCATTCAGAAATCACTGGATAACTACGGTCATATTCTGGTGGCGGATTCTCTGCAGGACGCCATTGACGCGGCCAATGAGATTGCCTCGGAACATTTGGAAATCATGACTGCAGACCCATATCAGGTAATGACCAAAATACGCAATGCGGGTGCTATATTCATCGGAGAATACAGCAGCGAACCCCTGGGAGATTATTTTGCAGGGCCGCACCATATTCTGCCGACAAACGGAACAGCCAAATTCTTCTCGCCGCTGTCCGTGGATGA
>CALZPS010000246.1 GCA_945827765.1 uncultured Lachnospiraceae bacterium
ATCTAGTACGGTCTCGTGGGCTCGGAGATGTGTATAAGAGACAGCCGGTAAGGAGATTCAGTTCTTCGGAGCACGTGCAAACCTCGCAAAGTGCCTGTTGTATGCAATCAACGGCGGTGTGGATGAGAAGACCAAAGTGCAGGTAGGACCGGCTTACAGACCGATTACTTCAGAGTATCTGGATTATGATGAAGTGATGGAAAGATACGACGATATGATGGAATGGCTGTCCAAGCTGTATGTGGATACCTTGAACATGATTCATTACATGCATGATAAATATAACTATGAGGCGGCGGAGATGGCTCTGATTGATACCAATGTAAGACGTACATTTGCAACGGGTATCGCAGGATTCTCACATGTAGTAGACTCCCTGAGCGCAATCAAGTACGCGAAGGTAAAACCGATCCGCGATGAGAATGGAGTGGCTGTCGACTTTGAGATCGAGGGCGAATTCCCGAGATATGGCAACGACGACGATCGTGCGGACAATATCGCAATCTGGCTGCTTAAGACATTTATGCACAAACTGAGCAAATGTCATACTTACAGAGATTCCGAGCCGACCACCTCTATTCTGACCATTACCTCTAATGTGGTTTACGGTAAGGCAACCGGTTCTCTGCCGGATGGAAGAAAAGTGGGCGAGCCGTTGTCACCGGGAGCGAACCCGGCTTATGGCGCGGAGATGAACGGCCTGCTGGCGTCCTTGAACTCTGTGGCAAAACTGCCGTATGAGCTGGCTTTGGACGGTATCTCCAATACCCAGACTATCAGCCCGGAAGCATTGGGACATGACGATGAGGAGCGCGCACAAAATCTGTACCGCGTAATGGACGGATATTTCAGCAAGGGAGCACATCATTTGAACGTCAATGTATTTGGAACCGAAAAGCTGATCGACGCGATGGAGCACCCGGAGAAACCGGAATATGCAAACTTTACGATTCGTGTATCAGGTTACGCTGTGAAGTTTATTGACCTGACAAGAGAGCAGCAGATGGATGTAATTTCCAGAACTTGTCATAAAGAGCTGTAATATGGAAAAAGAACAGATGTTGACAGGATATGTACATTCTTTGGAAAGTTTTGGTTCCGTGGACGGACCGGGCGTACGCTATCTGATTTTTTTGTCAGGCTGTGCGATGCGATGTCAGTTCTGCCACAATCCCGATACATGGGAGATGAAAGTCGGAACACCATATACAACAGATGAGTTGCTAAAGAAAGCTTTACGTTTCAAAGAATACTGGGGGAAAGAGGGCGGCATCACGGTGAGCGGCGGCGAACCGCTCTTGCAGATTGATTTCCTGACAGAATTATTCCGCAAAGCCAAAGCGTATGGCATACACACTACGATTGATACAAGCGGAAATCCGTTTACCAGAAAAGAACCATTTTTCAGTAAATTTCAGGAATTGATGAAGTACACGGATCTGCTGCTTTTGGATATCAAGCAAATAGATGATGCGAAACATCGGACATTGACGGGTCAGACGAATCAGAATATTCTCGATTTGGCACAGTACCTGTCGGAAATCGGCAAACCGGTCTGGATTCGGCATGTACTGGTGCCGGAGCGCAGTGACTTTGACGAGGATTTACAGAAACTGAATGACTTTATAAAAACCCTTCATAATGTTGAGAAGGTGGAGGTGCTGCCGTATCATACGCTTGGCTCTTATAAGTGGAAAGAGTTGGGATATGAGTATCCGCTGGAGGGGATTGAGCCGCCGAGCGCAGAGCGGATAAAAAATGCAAACCGGATTTTGCAGACCGGGAAAGAGTAAATGAAACCAAGGTGAAATATGGAGCCAGAACCATCGGTTTAGTCGATGGTTCTGGCTTACTCTTTCTTATTGAGAGCTATTATTTAAGTATCCGCCGATTCTTTTCGATTAAATCTGTTTTTCCGGAATGGCCGGCATGTGTTTGTTTTTATAGAAATTGGGTATGTTATAGTAAACGACAAGTGCAATACCCCGCAGCAAGCTGAGGGGTATTGCACCCTCGCGGCAGTCGCCAAGGTCATGCAAGCATGACTTTGGCTCGTTGCTCGCGGGAATAAATTTGCCGTTTTCTATCAGTTTATAGAAACAAATTTCTGGAAGGAGTATTACAGAACATGGCATTAAAAAATCAGGAAACAGGATGCCTTTCCATCTGGCAGCAGTCTGTACAAGGCGCAGAGCGTCCGATTTTACCGGGCAATATGGAAACGGATATTGTCGTCATCGGCGGCGGTCTGACCGGAATTCTGACTGCGTACTATCTACAGCAGAGCGGAAGAGAATGTGTGGTGTTGGAAGCAGACCATATCGGCAGTGGACAGACTGCTCATACGACGGCAAAGGTCACTTCCCAGCACAATTTGATTTACCAAAAATTGTGCAGGACGATGGGGAAAGAGAGAGCCGCGCAGTATGCGGATGCCAACGAAAACGCAATACATCGATATAAAGAATTGATTGATAAATATGAAATCGACTGTGACTGGAGGGAGTGCGATGCATATCTTTATACTGTAAATGACCGTAAAAATGCACGTGCTTTGCGGGATGAATACAAATATGCAAAAGAATTACATCTTCCGGCAGAGCTGACAATCAGGACAGAACTTCCATTTGAAGTGCAGCAAGCCTTGTGTTTTCATAATCAGGCGTGCTTTCATCCGTTAAAATTTCTCTATACCATGGCAGAGAAAGTGACGGTTTACGAGCAGACGAAAGTATTGGAGGTTATGCCGATGCAAGAGACGGGAAAAACAGAGGAACACGAGCGAAACGGAAATGTCATCATCACGAATCATGGGACGGTACAGGCCGCTTATGTGGTATTTGCCTGTCACTATCCGTTTGTCAACCGTCCGGGATATTATTTCCTGCGGATGCATCAGGAACGCAGCTATGTGCTTGGGGTGGAATGTCCGGCATGTGAAAAGCAGGAAAAACAGTTTCTGAAACCGGAGCATATGTATCTGGGAGTCGATCGAGACGCACTTTCTTTTCGCAGTGCCGGAGATATCCTGTTGTTGGGCGGCGGCAGTCACCGAACAGGAGAAAACAGCAGCAATCAATATGAGTATCTGCAAAAATATGCCGACAAATACTGGCCGCTGTCTCTTATACACATCTCCGAGCCCACGAGACCGTACTAGATCTCG
>CALZPS010000247.1 GCA_945827765.1 uncultured Lachnospiraceae bacterium
TTTCTTCTGTAATGTTTGTGTTTTCTTTCATTCAGTTACCATTTTACAAGTGCACGAGTAAGGAACTGTTCATAAATAACTTGTGCCTCTTGCTTGTCCACTTTCCCAATCACATCGGTAGAAAGCCTCGCCGTAACCTGCTACGGCTGCGTTTTCTTCCTTGCATTCGAAAAAGCATCCTGCGCAACCTGCTCAAGTTATTTATTTACAATTTCTAAGCATGGCAGACATGTAGTTCCTTTCTTTATTAGATTAAGTGTTATTTACACAAGACAACAAGAATGGCCAATCCAGTTGTGGGATAAGCATAACAGTCAAACAAAAGAAAAGCAATGTGTTTATTGTTGATAACTATGATTTTTTTGTTGATAAAGTGTGAATAATTACGAAGGTATTCTTTTCATGCTTTTTCGATGTGTTCTTTATCTTTTCAGAGTCACGATTAAATTGTGGTTGTATTCAAAAAAGGATGAAAGAGAAATACAAATGTGTTATACTTGATTTTATAATAATCAGCAGGTACGTAAAATATTTTTGGCGCAAAATGGCAAAATTACCGTTCCGGTTTGCCCGGGTCAGGTAAATGTCATACATAAAGGGACAGGAAAATATGGATTTATTCGCACATTTAACAGACAAGAACGGAGAGCGGGAGGAGCAAAGCCTGAGGGCACATTGTATTCAAACAGCAGAATATGCGTCTGCGTGCGTGGAAAAGATAGGTTTCTATCATATGGCGTATTTGGCGGGGCTGCTGCATGATATGGGAAAAGCCACGAAGAAATATAATGATTATCTGGAAGCTGCTTTTGCCGGAAAACCGGTAGTGCACGGCTCTGTGAACCATACGTTTGCCGGGGTTATCTATGTCTTGGATAATTTCCACACCGAGTCTTCATTGCCAATCGAGAAACTGACAGCAGAAATCGTTGGCTTTGCAATCGGTGCTCACCATGGGTTGTTTGATTGCGTTGATTTGGAAGGGAAAAATGGATTTTTACACAGACTGCAGAAAGATAAAAAGGAATTGTGTTATGAAGAGGCACTACATAATTTCCTGCTACAGGTGGCAGACGAGAAAGAAATTGAACAGTTATTTCGAAAAGCAACAGAAGAATTTCAAATATTATATCAGAAACTGCAGGTTGACTGGGAAAGAAAAGGACAAAAGTGTTTTTTCCAGATTGGGCTGCTGGCAAGGCTTTTGCTTTCATGTGTCATTTATGGAGACAGGAGAGATACGGCAGAATTCATGGAGGGGATTACTTTTTTGAGGGAGAAACCGGTTTCGTGGTTATCCGAAAAGGAATATCTAGAACGGAAACTGTCGCAATTTGACAAAACTGCCCCGATAAATCAAATCCGCAGTATCATTTCGGAACAGTGTATGGAAACTGCCGAAAGACCGAATGGGATTTACAGGCTGAATGTACCGACGGGAGCAGGAAAAACACTCTCTTCCTTGCGGTATGCCCTGGCTCATGCAGAACGGTTTCACAAAAAAAGAATTATTTTCATTATCCCTCTTTTGAGTGTATTGGAACAAAATGCAAAGGTTATTCGGGAATCTGTGCAGAATGAAAATCTGGTTTTAGAACATCATTCGAATGTGGTCAGCGAAAAAGAATCCAGTGGCGATAATGAGGAATTGGATGAGTATGAAATCTTAACAGAAAACTGGGAATCTCCGATAGTTATATCTACAATGGTGCAGCTTTTAAATATTCTGTTTACACATAAGACTTCTGCAATCGGAAGAATGCGTGCACTTTGTGATAGTGTAATCATCATTGATGAAGTACAGTCTGTCCCGAAAAAGACGACCGCCATGTTTAATATGGCAATTGATTTTTTGAGCATCTACTGCAATGCAACGATTGTTTTGTCTTCAGCGACACAGCCTTGTCTGGAAAAACTGGATTGGCCGGTAAAGTTTGCAAACTTGCCGGATATGGTAAAACTTGATAAAAAGCAGATGGAAGTATTTGAAAGAGCGGAAATCATAGACCAGACAGATCCATATGGTCTGGATATGGAGGCTTGGGTGGATTTTTGCCATTCATTGGCGGAGGAGCGAGAATCCCTGCTTGTAATCTGCAATACCAAGAGAGAAGCTCGTGAATTATTTAAGCGGATGGTGGCAATCGCAGAGGCAGAGGATTGGGATATCTGCCATCTGTCCACAGCCATGTGTCAAAATCATAGGATAGGGGTGCTGGAAGAATTACAGGATAAACTGGCAGCTTTGCAGAATAATTTAAAAAATGGTCAAAAAACGAAAAAAATTATCTGTATTTCAACTCAGTTAGTAGAGGCGGGAGTAGATTTCTCGTTTGATTGTGTTGTGCGGGTGTTGGCAGGAATCGATAATCTGGCACAGGCGGCGGGCCGGTGTAACAGAAACAATGAATATGGGCGTAAAGGAAGAGTGTATCTGATTAATCTGAAGAATGAAAATTTGAGCATGCTGAAAGAAATTGCAGATGCGAAAAATAGTACACAGAAGGTACTGGCCAGAGCAAATCAAATGAAAGATATGGAATTGATCGGAGAATCTGCCACACAGATTTTCTATAACAACCTATATCAGGAAAAAGAAATGAAAAGGCAGCTCAGGTATCCGATAGAAGATTGCGGAAGCAAGCTCTATCTGGTCAATTTGCTGGGAAATAGTAATCCATATGTAAAAAAAGATGAGACTTTTTTTCTGCATCAGCCGTTTAAGTCAATCGGAAAAAGATTTAAGGTCTTTGATAATCAGACATTCGATGTGCTCGCACCGTATGGCGATGGAACCGATTTGATTGAGGAGTTGAGGGAAGCGGAGAGGATGAACCCTTCCTTCTTCTTGATGAAGAATCTGGTGAAACAGGCAAAAGGATATACAATCAGCATTTACAAATGGCAGAAAGAGAAACTTTGGGAGGAGGGATTGTTGTATGGTTTGTTTGAAAACAGGATATGGATTCTGGACAGTAAAGCTTATGACAAACAGTACGGCCTGAATGAGGAAGCGGAGTTGGAAGTAGAAAATTACATTTTTTAGGAGGAGGATATGGGACATAGAAATACCGTAGAGTTTGAGGTGACAGGTGATTATGCGTTGATTTCCGAACCAGTAACCAGAGTCGGTGGCGAAATTTTT
>CALZPS010000248.1 GCA_945827765.1 uncultured Lachnospiraceae bacterium
ACACAAGGAGTATCGTCGGCAGCGTCAGATGTGTATAAGAGACAGGAACACAAGGAAGCCATCCTTGGGCTGAGCCATTTCCTGTCAGGAAATGCAACGTTGAATGAGGTGCTGTATCATACAGATGAACCCAATTTGAGTATGATTTTTGCGGGACTTCAACCGCCGAATCCAGCAGAACTGTTGGGAAGTGAGCGGTTCAAAAATTTGGTTCAGCAGTTGAAGAAGTACTATGATTATATCATTGTGGATACTCCACCATTGGGACGGGTTGTAGACTGTGCCATTGAAGCTTCACTGCTGGATGGTGTGCTGATTGTTGTCAATGCACAGAACAACAGCATCAAACAGATTCGGCGTGTCAAAACACAGCTGGAAAAAACAAATGGAAAAATCCTTGGTGTTGTGCTGAATAAGGTAAGCATGAGAGACCGCGGCGGATATTATGGAAAGGCATACAGTCAGTATGGAAGCTATTGATCCGAAAAAGAGGAACGTATGATACGTATTTTACATATTGTTCCGGATTTGTGTGCGGCATCCGGCATTATGTCGGTTGTGATGAACTATTACCGGTTTATTGACCGCTCAAGGATTCAGTTCGATTTTCTGTATTTTGAACAGAAGGCAGCGGACTATGAACCGGAAATTCGCACACTCGGCGGACGTATTTATCGGATTGAAAAGCCCGGCCTCTCCATGCGCTTTCTGAATATTGCCGACCGTTTTTTTGCGGAGCATGAAGGAGAATACAGGATTTTGCATTGTCATCCGATTTTTGCATCGGAGGTATTCGGCGGAGCGGCACGGCGTCATGGCATCCGGCATGTGATTCAGCATAGCCATTCCACCAAATACAGCATCAACCGTAAAGCAGCGATTCGCAATAAGTGCATCAGCCTTGCAGGCCCCCTGTTTATTACGGATTATATGGCATGCTCGCCGCGTGCCTCTGTACTGCTGGGCAGACGTGCAGCACGCAGCGGCAGAGTTTTTATTCTGAACAATGCAATTGACTGCAAAAAGTACCGATTTGATATGGATGCACGGGTACGCATTCGCAAACAGCATGGCATTGCAGAGCATACAACCGTAATTGGGCATACAGGTCGGTTTGCACCGGAAAAGAATCATCTGTTTCTGCTGGATATTTTTGCGGCATATCAGGATAAAGTGCCGGATTCCTGTCTGCTGCTGTTGGGAGACGGTGAGCAGATGTCCCAGGTGAAGGACAAAGCGCGTCAGCTTGGCGTAGAGGATTCGGTCATTTTTGCAGGGCGACGGGACAATGTCCCTGATTACCTGTCCGCAATGGATTTCTTTGTGTTCCCATCTGTTTATGAAGGGTTGAGTCTGGCACTTGTGGAAGCACAGTGCAGTGGTCTGTACTGTTTTGTTTCTGATACAGTTGCACCGGAAACCCGTGTTTCCGGTCGATACGATACATTTTCATTGAACGAAAGTCCAACTGCCATTGCCGAAAGACTGCAAAGGGCAGAGCCGGCATGTGACAGGTATGCATTTTATGATACGCTTGCCTGTGATTGGCTGGATATTGAAAAGGAAGCGCGAAAACTGGAACAATATTATTTCGCTTTAACATAAACAAACACATGAGGGTGAAGAGATGGCGAAACTAGGGAGCCTCTGCTTTTATCTGGGAATTATGGCTCTGGCAGCAGGAGTTTCCCAGCTTGCAGCAAAACGGAATAAAAAATGGCTTTTGCTGATTCCCATTGCTGTACTTTCACTGGTTGCCGGACTGAGAGCATCAACTGTCGGTACGGATACACAAAATGTGCTGGCAACGATGGAATATTGTTATCGGCATCATTTTTGGGATCATTCCAAGGAATGGCTGTTTTATTTCCTGTGTGAATATCTGATGAAGTTTTGGTACAATACATCCTTTGTATTGACCGTATTCGCGGTTTTAAACTATGTACTGATATTTGCGAGGCTTTGGGATTTCCGCGAAACCATTCATATGGGAACGTCTGTCGCGCTTTTTTTGTTGTTTTACTTCGGCACGAGCATGAACATTGTCCGACAGAGTATGGCGCTTGCGATGGTATTCTATGCCACACGTTTCCTTGAGCGGAAAAAGTACCTGCGGTTTTTTATCTGTGTTGCCATTGCGAGTTTGATTCATGTCAGTGCGTTTTTTGCTGCAGTGATTCCGATTCTTTATATTTTTGCGGAGAAACAGTTTACTGTACGCAAGTTGTTTGCTGTTTTGATGTATCTCTTCAGCTTTATTGTGGCAAGTGTGTATTTGCTCCGTTTTTATGGGGGTTACCTGCACGGAGAAGGTGTGGATATCGGTCTTATGACTCCGGTATGCATGACCATTTTGTTTGTCACATATCTGCCGCATCTTGTGACCCAATATCGTCTGCGCGGCTTTGTGGAAGAGGAAACAGGACAACAGTCCCGGCAGGAGGCATCCATTCATCTGCTGTTCCTCCTGAGTTTTTTGGGATATCTGATAGAATGCGTGGGATTTGTGTTTACATGGGCAGGACGGGCCGGCATGTATATGCGTTTCTTTGAAATTGTTTATTATGGCGCGGTGTTTAAATCCGGCATGTATGACCGGTTGTTTAAGATCGCATTGTTTCTTGCTTTGCTGCTGTTGGGCGGATACTCACTTTGGATGTATTCCAGAGTCATTCCATATGCAATGATATTCTGACTGGGGGGATTTGTGTGCAGATATCGTTTCTGTTTTCTGTGATTGTACCGGTGTATAATGCGCAGGACTATCTGCCCCGCTGCATTGACAGCCTTGTCATGCAGAAGCTGGACAGGCATGCCTGGGAGCTGATTCTGGTGGATGATGGATCTGCTGACCGCTCTGGGGAAATCTGTGATGCTTATGCGGCGGAGTATCCGCAGATTCAGGTGATACATAAACAGAACGGCGGGCACACTTCAGCGAGAAACGCAGGTCTCACTGCGGCGCAGGGAGAATATGTCCTTTTTGTGGACAGTGATGACTGGGTCAATGAGGACATGCTGGCATCCTGTGCAGATGAAATTGAAGCACAGCATCCGGATGTGGTATTGTTCGGGCATTGGAGGGAAACAGAACAGAAGCTGTCTCTTATACACATCTGACGCTGCCGACGATACTCCTTGTGT
>CALZPS010000249.1 GCA_945827765.1 uncultured Lachnospiraceae bacterium
CCGCCTTCTTCATGTCCGACATATCCCGGAGGCGATCCTATCATCTTCGCCACCGAATGTTTCTCCATATATTCTGACATATCAACCCGAATCATCGATTCTTCATTGCCAAACAGTGCCTCCGCCAAAGCTTTGGATAATTCTGTCTTGCCAACTCCGGTCGGCCCCAAAAACAAGAAAGATCCAATCGGGCGTCTGGGATCTTTTAAGCCTACGCGTCCGCGCTTTACTGCCCTTGCCACGGCACTTACCCCCTCTTCCTGCCCGATGACTCGCCGATGCAGCTCCTGCTCCAATTTCTGTAACCGCTTTGCGTCACTCTCCTGCAGTTTCTGCACCGGAATCTTTGTCCATGCCGAGACGACTGCCGCGATATCTTCTTCCTGCAATACCAGTTCCACCCCGGCATTTTTCTTCTGCAGCCGCTTTTTCAACGCGGTCAGCTTTTTCTCTGTCTCCTGCTGCTCCTTCTGCAGCGCTGATGCAGCCGCAAAATCTCCGTCTTTGATACAGTCCTCTTTGCGGTGAATCAGTTCCTGGACGGAAGTTTCCAAGACAGCGATGCTTTCCGGCATCTTATAACCGCCCAGACTTGCGCGGGCACACGCTTCATCCAGCACGTCAATCGCCTTGTCCGGAAGGTTGCGGTCCGTAATATAGCGTTCGGACAATTCGACCGCCGCCTTCATCGCTTCCTCACTGATTTTCAGTCGGTGATGATGTTCATACTTTTCACGCAGCCCTCTCAAAATCTCCAGACACTGTGCTTTATCAGGTTCTTCTACAGTGATTGGCTGGAACCTGCGCTCCAGAGCCGCATCTTTTTCAATATATTTCCGATACTCGGCAATCGTGGTGGCTCCGATCAACTGCATTCTTCCTCTGGCCAATGCGGGTTTGAGTATATTGGAGGCATCCATCGCCCCTTCCGCACCTCCTGCACCAATCATCGTATGCAATTCATCCATAAACAGAATCACATTACCATCTGACTCTACCTCGGAAATCAGATTCTTAATACGCTCTTCAAACTCCCCGCGATACTTGGAGCCGGCAATCAGTCCCGGCAAATCCAACGTATAAATACGTTTTCCTTTCATATTCTCCGGCACCACACCGGTAGCCAGACAAGCTGCCAGTCCCTCGATAATAGCAGTCTTTCCCACTCCCGGCTCTCCTATCAGACATGGGTTGTTCTTCGTCCTGCGGCTTAACACCTGCATCAGGCGGAAAATCTCTTCCCTGCGTCCGATGACCGGATCAAGCCTTCCTTCCTCGGCCTCCTCCGTCAAGTCTTTACAATACTGGGCAAGAGAACTGTTCTCCCCATGCGTGGAGTCCTGCAGTTCTTCCTGATAATCCTTCGGATCAACACCCACCGTAGTCATAATATCCAGAAATAGTTTCTGCAAATTGATATCCAGCGTAACAAGCATCCTTGCCGCAACACAGTCAACATCCCGAATTAACGCCAACAGCAAATGCTCCGTGCCGATTTTCTCTGAATGAAGCCTTGCTGCTTCATGTGCGCTCTCTTCCAAAATAAAACGAAACCGGGGGCTTTCCTGTGGACTTTTCTTCATCCTGTCCTCCGCCGCCGGGGCAATCAGTTCATCCATCAGTCTCAGAACTTTCTTTTCCTCCACGCCGTACTGGGCCAAAAGCTGTCCTGCCACACCGGTCACTTCTTTCAAAAGTCCCAGAAGAAGATGCTCCGTCCCTATATAGGGATGTTTTAATTTTCTGGCGGCAGCCGCCGCCCCATCAATGGCACTTTGTGCCTGTATCGTAAAATGCTCCTGCATAAATCCTCCTGTTTCAAAATACTGTTCAGACTGCAGCCGTTACATCGAATATGAAGTCTCTGATGCAGCAGAATCCGCATTCATTCAAATGACATCTGAACTGTAATCATACTCCTCATAAATCTCATCCACCAGCGCATGTATCTCCTCTCGGGGAATACGTTTGCAGCTTGCCTTCGCCAGAATCAGTGTCAACTGCGCGCGCACTTCCTCCAACGCTTTTATGCGGTCAACATCCAGTGCCACAACCGCACCTCGCCGATTGTCCAGCGTAATAAATCCCTCCTGTTTCAATACATGATAAGCCTTGTTGACCGTATGCATATTGATACCAATCCGCTCCGCAAGCTGACGGACCGACGGCAGGGAATCCCCTTCACTGAGTCTGGATGTAGCGACCCCCATAACCACCTGATTACGTATCTGTATGTAAATAGCCTCTTCACTGTTTAAATCGACCTCGATTGTCATTTGTATCCTCCTTCAGCTGCGGTACAACCATTCGCTGCGTTGGTGTTACATCTATACTAGCACATAGAGACCGCCCTTGCAAGAGTCAAAACAACAGAATAATCCGTGTTCCTTTTCCGACCTCGCTTTGAACCTCCACTTTTGCATCGTGCAGCAACGCCCCGTGCTTCACAATAGATAGTCCCAGACCGGTACCCCCGGTCTCCTTCGAATGGCTTTTATCCACCCGGTAGAAACGTTCAAAAATTCTTCCCAGATGTTCCGCCGGAATGCCAATTCCCGTATCCGTTACGGTGATTTTCACACCATCCTCTGTCCGCCCGACCTGCAGGATTACCCGGCCGCCGTCCACATTATATTTGACTGCATTCTCACAGAGATTATATATCATTTCATCCATGATCTGTCGGATTCCACAATATACGACCGGTTCGCCATCCAACTGCAAAGTGACATTTTTTTCCTCCGCCTGCATCATCAGCCTGCCTAAAACCTCACGGCAAAGCTCATACATTTCTACATTTTCCTTTTCCAGTTCCACGGATTCCTCGTCCAGTTTTGACAGCTTGATAATGTCTTCCACCAGCGTAATCAGACGCTTTGCCTCTTTGTAGATACGTTCGGCAAAAATGTGCATATCTTCCGGGCGCACCAACCCGTTTTTCATAATCTCCGCATATCCGGAAATCGAGGTCAGCGGGGTTTTCAATTCATGAGATACATTAGCCGAGAACTCTTTGCGCATAGTGACTGTTTTTTCTTTTTCTTTATTATGGCGGTCAATCTCCGTAAGAAGCGGGGCGAGTTCCTCATACACGTTATTGTCCAGCGGATGAGCGATATCCAGCTC